>DASXRW010000321.1:0-3490 GCA_036506355.1 Burkholderiales bacterium | reverse complement strand
CCGCCTTTGGCGTTGATCTCCTCGGCCCACATCTTCGAGGCCTTGTTCAGCCGGGTGCCGACCGTGGCCGCCGGGCCGGTGAGCGGGGTGACTTCACCGATAAGGATGGGGCCGCCCGACTGCGCCTGGGCTGCGCCCGCGGTCGTCAAAGCCAGCAAAAGCAAAGTGCGCTTCATGAATTCCTCCTCCTAAGTAGTTATTTCGCCCGTGCGAGCTGATAGCGGCCATCGGCCGCGCGCTCGATGCCGAACTCCTTGCGCACTGCATCGAGCTCGATCAGCACGTCGCGGCCATCGCGGCTGCCGGCGGCTTCCATCAGCTCGCGGAAGCTCTTCGGCCCCGCCTCGAGCGCCTGGCGCACCGAGGCGCGCGGCTGCGCGCCGATCGTCGGCGCCTCGGGCACGCGATAGTCCGTAGCTCGGTTCCAGCCGAACGGGAAGGTGAGATCGAAGCCCGCCTTCGCGCCGGTGCGGCTGCCGGCGAGCGACGGATCGAGCGGCACGCAGCGAAAGCCGCTTTCCACGACGAGGTCGCGGTCGGGCTGGAAGCGCGTCGCGAGCGCCCAGTCCATCTGCGCGTCCGAAAAGATATCGATGTCCTCGTCGACGACAAAGACGTTCTTGACGTCGGCGCTCGAGCCCATCACCGCGGCGATGGCGTTGCGCACCTCGCCCGGATAGCGCTGGCGCAACGCCACGCGCAGGTTGTGCATGCCGCCGCACGACGCCGTGGCGTACACCGCGACCGGCTCGCGCACCGCCGTCATGAGCGCGCTCCACGCCGCGGCTTCGGTGCGCAGCGCGCACAGCTGCGCCGTGTCGGTGCAGTCGAGGCGCCGGCCGCCGATGGTCACCGTCTGGAAAAGCGCGTCCTTGCGCATCGTGATCGCGGTGAGGTGAAACACCGGGTTCGTCTTCATGTGGCCGTAGTAGCCGACGTACTCGCCATACGGGCCTTCGCTCTCTACCCAGCCGCGCTCGTCGAGATAGCCCTCGAGCACGACTTCGGCGTCGGCGGGGACCATCGCATCGATGGTGGCGCACTTCACCAGCGGCACCGGCGCGCCGCGCAGCCCGCCCATCAGCGTTATTTCATCGGCGATCGGCGACATCGCGGTCGCCGCCACGCCGTCCGCGGGATGCGAGCCGACGACGAACGCCACCGGCATGCGCTCCTTGCGCTTCACGTACTCGCCATAGAGCGCGCGCAGGTCGCTCGGGGCGATGAGGTCGATGCCGGCCTCGTTGCGCCCGCGCAGCATCATGCGGCGGTAGCCGACGTTGCGCTTCGTGCCGTCGAGGCTGCGCGTGATGTCGATGCTCGCGGAAATGTACGGCCCGCCGTCTTCGCTGTGCTGCAAATGGATCGGCAGCTTGGTGAAGTCGGCCTGGGCGCCGGTCCACACGACCTGGTGCACCGGCGCGGCGCTGGACGAGACCTCCACCGGCGGGATCGGCGCCTCGAGCCGGCGGCTGACTTCGGCGCGCAGCTCCTTCTCGCTCACGCCGAAGCCGAGCGCGATACGACGGCGGCTGCCGAGCACATTGCCGACGAGCTCGGCCTTCTCGGGGCCGGCGGCGCGGAAATGCACCGCCTTCGGATTGCCGTCGAGCCGCGCGCCGATGTCCACGAGATCGATCTGCTGCGCCACCACTTCGAGCTCGCCTTCGGCGGCAAAGCGCTCGACGATGCGGCGCAGGCGAAAGCGCTCCACGTCGGCCTCGCCCTTCTGCGCGCGCTGGGGCGCGTCGATCACCGATGCCATGTCTCCTCCTCGCAAGAACTAGTTACAGCGGAAACAATTGATGCTATCACCCTCATTTCGCGCGGTAGCCGACCCGCGCCGAGAGCTCGCGCGCCGCGCGCTTCACCGCGGTGGCGATCGGTCCCTCCCACGCGACGTCGAATCCGCCTTGCGGCCCGAGCGCGGCGATCACCGCGACGATGCCGCCGCCGTGGCCGAACACCGGCGCTGCCACTGAAGCGACGCCGCGCAGCAAATCGCCCTGTACCCGCGACAGGCCGCGCGCACGGATCTCTTCCAGGCGCTCGGCGTAGCCGCGTTTCGCTTCGGGCGTGCGCGCGAACTCCGCCTTCAGAATCGGCGCCGTCACCGCGTCGGGCAAATACGCGGCGAACAGGCGTCCGGTCGCGGAATTGGCGAGCGGCATGACCCAACCGGCGCGCACGTTCGTCGCCACCGGGCGCGTCGATTCCTCCCAGCGCGCCACCACCGGTCCCTTGTTGCCCCAGATCGCGAGCAGCACCGTCTCATCGATGTCGGCGCGCAAGTCGGCGATCACCTCGGCACCAAACTTCAGCACATCCATCGCCCCCAGCGCCGCGAGGCCGAGCTCGAGCGCGAGCGGGCCGAGGCGATAGCGGCCGCTCTCGCGGTCCTGCTCGGCCAGCCCGGCGCGGATCAGGCTCACGAGGTAGCGGTGGGCCTTGGCCGGCGCCATGTCGGCCCTGCCCGCCAAGTCCTTCAGCGCGAGGGGCAGCCCGTGCTCGCCCAGGACCCGCGCCAGGCGCAGCCCGACTTCGAGCGAGTTGATGCCTAGGCGTTCGCGTTTCGCTTGCAAGGCGGCATTTCGATTAGTAAGATGGGTTATACATATTGTAATTGGGAATCAGTCCGCCGATGCGCCACTCGCTCTTCTCCGTCAACGACCACTACCCGCACCTGCCGCGCACCGTCCCCCAGCTCTACAACCAGGTGATCCATTCGTGCGAGCTCGCCGAGCGCCTGGGCTTCGACACGTTCTTTTGCGCGGAGCACCATTTCCACGAGTACGGCGTGGTGCCCGATCCGGCGGTGATGCTGTCGGCCCTTGCGCAGCGCACGAAGAAGATCCGCCTGGGCACGGCGATCTCGATCCTCACCTTCCACGATCCCCGCCGCATCGCCGAGACCTATTCGATGGTCGACATGATGAGCGGCGGGCGCCTGGTGTTCGGCGTCGGCTCGGGCTACCTTGCGCACGAGTTCGTGGGCTACGGCAAGGAGCCGAAGGAGAAGCGCGACCGCTTCAACGAGAACCTCGACATCGTCAAGCGCCTGATGGCGGGCGAGACGCTTTCGTACAAGGGCCAGTACTCCGCGAGCGACAAAGTGGTCCTGAACGTATTTCCGCACGAGGGGCGCGTGCCACCGATCTACGTCGCGGTGCTCGCGCGCGAAGCGGCGTACCACGTCGGCAAGCAGAAGAACCGCATCTTCACCGTGCCGTACGCCTCGTGCAAAGACTTCGCCGACATCGGCACCATGCTCGCCGAGTACCGCAAGGGGCTTACCGAGGCGGGGCTCGAGGCCGATGACGACGACCACGTGTTCACGCTTCATACCTACGTCGCCAAGACCGACGAGGAAGCGAAGGCGCAGGCCAAGGCCGCTTATGACCTCTACGTCGACACGCGGCTCTACGCCAAGAAGCACGTCTACGAAGACATCATCGCCAACGGCATCAACCTGTTCGGCTCGGTCGAGAAC
>DASXRW010000320.1:0-16107 GCA_036506355.1 Burkholderiales bacterium | reverse complement strand
ATGTGCCAGGCGCCTTTTCGCTTCTGATGCGCGACGATCAGGTTCTCTCGCACCGTGAGGTGCGGGAATACGCGCCGGCCCTGCGGCACGAGGCCGATGCCTTTGCGCGAGATCACGTCGGGCGCGAGGCGCTCCACCGCCTCGCCAAAGAGGCGCACGGCGCCTTTGCGCGGCGGCAGGAAGCCGATCACGCTGTTCATGCAGGTGGTCTTGCCGGCGCCGTTGCGGCCGAGGAGCGCGAGCACCCGGCCCTCGCCGAGCGCGAACGACACCGAGTGCAGTACATGGCTCTCGCCGTAGAGCGCGTCGACGCCGTCCAGGGCCAGGGCTTCAGTGTCCAAGGTAGACCTCGCGCGTCTTCGGATCCGCCACCACCTCGGCGCGCGTCCCCTCGACGATGACGCGCCCGTAGTGCAGCACGGTGATGCGGTCGGCCATGTCGAGCGCCGTGTCCATGTCGTGCTCGATCATCACCACCGTGGTCTCGCGCGGGATCGCGCCGATCAGGCTCTTCACCTGCGCTCTCTCCTCGCGCGAGAGCCCGGCGAGCGGCTCATCCAGCAGCAGCACGCGCGGCTTCTGCGCAAGCGCCATGGCGATCTCAGCCCGCCGCTTCTCTCCGTACGCCACCTCGGCGATCGGCCGCCGCGCCGCATTTTCCAAACCGACGCGCGCGAGGACCGCGTGCGCCTCGCGGTAAAAGCTTGCGGGCAACCGCCCGAAAGTGTTCCAGCGGGTGCGCGAAAGCCCGAGAAGAGATAGGGCGACGTTGTGCTCGAGCGTGTCCTTCGGAAAGAGCGTGATGATCTGGTAGGTGCGCGCGAGGCCGAGATGCACGCGGCGGTGCGTGGAGAACCGGCCGACCTCCGCGCCGAAGAGTTCGATCGAGCCCGCATCGCGCGGCAGATCGCCGGTCAGCAGGTTGAACAGCGTGGTCTTGCCGGCGCCGTTGGGGCCGATGATGAGGCGCCGTTCCCCGGCCTGAACGCTCAGGGAAACATCGGCGATCGCCGGCAGGCCGCCGAACGCCTTCTTCAGGTTCTGGATACGAAGCGCTTCCACAGCCTTTTCGTTCCGGGCACCACGCCCTCGGGCATGAACACCACGATGAATACAAAGACGAAGCCGAGCAGCATGTTCCAGCGCTCGATGTAGGCCGAGGCCCAGTTCTTGAGCAGCAGCACGATGGCGGCGCCGACCAGCGGCCCGGCGAGCGTGCCCGAGCCGCCGGCGATCACGGCGAGCAGGCCCTCGGCGGAATTGGCGAGCGAGAGCGATACCGGGTGGATGTACTTATGGTAGTAGACGAAGAGCAGGCCCGAGACCGCGCCCCAGAAGCTCGCGTAGACGAAGGTGATCCAGCGGATCAGCCACACGTCGTAGCCGAGCGCGCTCATCCTGCGCGGCTGGTCGCGCGCACCTTTGAGCGTGGCGCCGAAGGCCGAGCCGACGAAGCGCGCCATCATCCAGATGGAGAAGGCGGCGATCACCAGCGCGAAGTAATAGAACGGCGTCGCCTGGTTGAGATCCAGGCCGAACGGCATCGGCCGCGCGAGGCCGCGCAGGCCGTTGTCGCCGTCGGTCATCGACACCCAGCGGTACGCCGTGCCCCACAGCACCTGCGAGAGCGCGAGCGTCAGCATGAGGAAGCCGAGCCCCGCGGCGCGCAGCGCGATCAGGCCGAACACGCAGCCCATCAGCGTCGTAGCGAGCACCGCGATCGGCGCCGCCATCCAGTGGCCGAAGCCGAGCTTCAACTGCAGGAGCGCCGAGACGTAGGCGGCGACGCCGAGGTAGGCGGCATGGCCGAGCGTCGGCAGCCCGCCGTATCCCAGCAGCAGATTGATGCTCGCGGCGAACACCGCGAAGATCACGATCTGGCTCGCGAGGTTGATGTAGTACTCGCCCGCCACCAGCGGCAGAGCCGCCGCCAGCAGGCCGAATACAGCCCACTTCAAGCGGCGAACTTCCCGAAGAGCCCGCGCGGCCGGAAAGCGATCACCAGGATCATCGGCAGGAAGAGGATCACGTACGCGAGATCCGGCAGCAGCGCCACGCCGAACGTGTAGACGAAGCCGGTGATGAACGCGCCGGCGAACGCGCCGAGGAGACTGCCGACGCCGCCGAGGATCACGACGATCAGCGCGAGGGGCAGCATGTCGGCGTCGAGGCCGGGATATGCCGACATGATCGGCCCGCCGATCACGCCGCCCGCGCCGGCGAGCGCGGCGCCGAGGCAGAACACGGTGGTGAAGAGGCGCGACACCGGAATGCCGACGGCGCTGGCCATCTCAGGATCGTCGACGCCGGCGCGGATCATCGCGCCCAGGCGCGTGCGCTCCATCAGCAGGTAGAGCGCGATGGCGACCACCACGGCGATGCCCACTACCGCGAGGCGGTAGGCGGGAAAGACAAAGCCGGCGATGCGCACCGGCGCCTGCAGCGCCGCCGGCGTCTGGATCGGGATCGGGTCACCGCCCCAGGCGAGCAGGCACGCGTCGGCGATGATGAACGCCACGCCGAGGGTCACCAGCACCTGGCCGAGGACGTTGCCGCCCAGTTTTCTCAATATCAATTTTTCGAGAAGGCCGCCAAACGCGGCCACCGCGATGCCCGAGGCGAGCGCCGCGAGCCAGAGGTTGGGGACGTAGCGCATCACGCTCACCCCGAGGTAGGCGCCGAGCATGAAGAGCGCGCCGTGCGTGAGGTTCGCGATGCGCATCAGCCCGAAAATGAGCGAGAACCCGGCGGCCAGCAGAAACAGCAGGCCGCCGAGCGCCAGACTGTTGAGCGTCTGGATCGCCCAGTATTGCAGTTAGGACTCCAGGTTCTTCGCCGGCGGGAAGTCGCGCGAGTACACCGGGTTCTTCAGGAACTCCTCCGGCTTGTAGGTCCAGAACTGGCTCACGTCGGGGTAGGTGTGGATCACCCGGTTCACGAGCCTGCCGTCCTTGCGCTCGACCTTGCGGATGTAGATGTTGCCCACGACATTGCCGTAGCGGTCGAACTGCACCGGCCCGCGGCAGGTGTCGACCTTGATCGCGCGCACCGCCTTCATGAACGCCGTCTTGTCCTCGATGTTTCCCTTGATCTGGTTGAGCGTCGCTTCCAGCACCGCGGCCTCGGTGTACGTGGCCGCCGCGTAGAAACCGGGGTCGTAGCCGTGCTCGACGCGGAAGTTCGCCACGAAGCGCTTGTTGATCGCGTTCTCGATCTCGGCCGAGTACCAGCACGAAGTGACGATGCCGAGGGCCTCGTCACCCATGTTGCGCAGCACCGCCTCGTCGAGCGCCGTCATGCCGCCCACCGGGACGACCTTGCCGCGCAGCCCGTACTCGTTGAACTGCCTGAGATAGCGGAAGCCGTTCGAGCCGGCGAAGCCGAGGAAGATGCCGTCCACATTGGTTTTCAATTGCGCCAGATACGTCCCATAGTCGGGGACGGTCAACGGCGGGAACATGCGCTGCACCACCTTGCCGCCCAGCTCCTCGAACACGCGCATGAAGCCGGCGCACATCTCGTGGCCGTAGGCGATGTCGTCGGCGATCAGCGCCATGCGGCGCATCTTCAGCGTCTTGTAGCAGTAGTCGGCGAGCGGCATCGCGCATTGCGACGAGGTCGAGGTGCCGCGCGTGAACCAGGGATTGGGCTTCCTCTGCGTCATGTCCTCGGCCGCGGCTACCGACAGCGTAAGGAGCTGCGCCTGCCGGATGTAGTCGTCGGTAGCGAGCGCCGAAGCCGTGTCGAGCGGCCCGATCATGACGTGGATCTTGTCGCGCTCGACCAGCTCCTGCGTCTTGGTGCGCGACTGCGCCGGCACGCCGCCGCTGTCGCCGACCAGCAGCTCCACCTTGCGGCCGGCCATCGTCGAGTTGTGCTCCTTCAGGTACTGCACCAGCGCGCGCTCCATGTCGATGCCGCCTGAGGCGAGCGGCCCGGTCTTCACCGTCATCAGGCCGAGGCGGATCGGGCCGGCCTGTGCGCGCACGGGAAGGCTCGCTCCCAGCGAAGCAAGGCCGCCGAGCGCCTGGACGAAGCGTCTACGCGTGAACGGCATGGCTCGTCTCCTTCAGTTTCTCGAATAGCTGCTCGTTGCTGAGCACCCAGCCCAGGCAGCGCGCGACGTTCTGCAGCCCGAGCACGTGCAGGTCGTCGCCGTACATGCTGGCGACGCAGTCCGACAGCACGACCACCCGGTAGTCGTAGTTGAACGCCGTGAACGAAGTGTTCAGCACACAGGTGTTGGTGTTGATGCCCATCAGCACCACGTTCTTCACGCCGAGCGTCTGCAAGAGCTGCCGCAGATCAGTGCCATAGAAGCAGTCGAGCCGCTTCTTGTTGTTGATGACGTAATCGCCGTCGCGATAGAGCTCGGGGATGATCTCGGTGCCGGGCGAGCCTTCGACGTTGTGCTCGCGCACCGTGCTCTTGCGGCCCGGCGTCAGGCGATCGGTCTCGCCCTGCGCCGCGTGCATCGCCTTCCAGAAAGGCGAGCTCATGCCTTCGCTGCCGATGCCGGGGATGCGGCGGTAGACGAGCACCACGTGGATGACGGGCATCTTCAACCGCCGGACGTGGTCCAGCACGGCTCGCGCGTTGCGAATGACCCGCGCCGCGTCCTCCGGCTTCGCCGGCATCGTCGCCACGTCCATGTCGAGGTGGCCGCGGTGCATGTCGATGGTGACGATCGCCGTCTCCGCCGGCTTGAGCTCGAGCTGGCGGTATAAGCCCGCCACCAGGCTGGAACGGTCGACGATCTCGACGGGTTTCATCAATGTCCTCCACCGCCCTGCTGCTTCAGCGGATGCGCGCGGCTGAACGCCTCGATCTCCATGCACTGGTTGTAGATGCGCATGATCGACGGTACGGCCGAGGTGTCGCAGTTGAAGTAGGCGAGCGCGCCGATCACCTGCGAGGCCATGCAGATGTCGGCCACCGTGAGCTCGTCGCCATGGCAGAAGCGCCCGGTCTCCTTCTCGCGCGAGAGATGGCCTTCGATCGCCTCGAGCGCGCGCATCGTCCAGTGCGCGAGCCAGCGGTTGCGCGCCGCCTCGTCCTGGCGCATCTCTTTCTCCAGGTAGTTTCTTACCCTCGGCACGATCAGCGGATGCCCGTCCGCGGCGGCGATCAGCGCAAGCCCGCGCACGCGCGCCCGGCCGCGCGCGTCCTGCGGCAGGAGGCGCGGCTGCGGATGCGTCTCGTCGATGTACTCGAGGATCGCGAGCGACTGGAAGAGCGGCGGCCCGCCCTCGTCGAGGACCAGCGCCGGCACCACCCCTTGCGGGTTGACCGCGAGATAGTCATCGGTGTTTTGCTTGCCCTTGAGGAGGTCGATCGAGATTTCCTCGGCCTTGAGACCCTTCAGCGCGAGCGCGACCCGGACTCGGTAGGTCGCGAGCGATCGCCAGAAACCGTAGAGCTTCATGGAATCACCGGTAGGAGGAGGTAGGAATGGGAGAGATGCAGCGTGGTGCGGCCGGCAAAGATCGCGGCCGGCCGGTCGCGGGGATCATCGTGCAGGAACGGGCCGCAGCCGCGCAGCTCGTTCTTGAAATTCGAGAGGCGTGCGCCGGTCGCTTTCTGCCATTCATAGTCGCGCCCGCGCACGCTGAGCGCCAGCCGATGGCCCGCCGGCACCGCGATCGACGTCGGCCACAGCTCGATGTCCAGCGTGACTGGCTGGCCGGGCTTCAGCGGCTGCTTCTCATCGTGCGTGTGATACGGCCGCCAGGGCTGCGAGAGCTTCGGGTCGAGCTTGCGATGCGATGCGCGCAGCCAGCCCTGCGCGATCGGTGTGTGCGGATCGATCGCGCCCATGAAGGTGATCTCGCGCAGATCCGGCGTGAACACGCGAAAGACGAGAAACAGATCGGCGTCCGTGGTGCTGGAGGAGACCGTCACTCGGGCAGCGAGCGGCCCGGTGATCTCCGTTTCCTTCGGCAGGGGCTCGGAGATGAACGTCACGCCGTCGCCCATCGCGTCGAAGGCCACGGCGCCCTCTCCCGGCACCGGCTGCAGCTGCGCGCCCGGATGCGGGTACAGCCTGGTCCATTGCGTGCGCGCGATCGGCCATTCGTTTTCGTGGCGCTCGACGAACTTGTCGACATGGCGCACCTGGAGCTGCACGCGCGGCTGACGCGACCAGTCGCCCTCGCTTTTCAGAAAGTGATTGAAGAACCGCAGCTGCAGCTCGCGCCCATAGTCGGTGTAGAAGTGCGTCCAGTGCTCGATGCCGTGCGCCTCGAGCCATTTGTCCTTCGACGCCGCGCGCACGAAGCCCTCGAAGTTGCCGCGCGGGTGCAGGCCCTGCCCGCCCCAGTTGGCGGCGGAGAGCAATGGGACCGTTATGCGGTTCCATTTAGGAGAGCGCGCCTTGTGGTAGTCGTCATCCAGCGGGTGCGCGAGTATGTCGTCGCCGAAGTCGGAGCGGTTCTTCCGCAGCTCGCGGTCGGAGAGCGTCTCGTCGCCGCAGACGAGCTTGCCGGTCGCACGGCTCCGCGGCCCGCGCTCACCGAGTCCGTACTGCACGGTCTTCACCTGCATGTCGTACCAGTTCGCCCAGAAGGTGCAGAGAATGCCGCCGTGGTGCGTCATGTCGCGATACCAGTCGGCGGCGCCTTCCCAGATGCACAGCGCGGCGAGATGCGGCGGCTGCAGCGAGGCGACGTGCCACTGGTTGATCCCATAGTACGAGATGCCGTTGAGCCCGACCTTGCCGCTCGACCAGGCTTGAGTGCCGGCCCATTCGATGCAATCGTAGAAGTCTTTGGTCTCGCGCGGCGAGAAATGATCGATGTAGCCGGGCGAGCGGCCGGCGCCGCGCGAGTCGACGCGTACGCAGGCGTAACCCTCGGGCACCCACTTCTCCGGATCGACCACTTCCCAGCTCTGGTATTTGTTGCTCGAGCCATGGGGCACATCGGGATGCTCGGCGACCATGCGCTGCCACGCGCTCGGATAGCCGTCCTGGAACGCGAGCCCCTTCGCGTAGGGCCCGTAGCTGAGGATGACCGGGTAGCGGCCTTCGGCGGCAGGCAGAAAGACGTCGGCGCGCAATACGAGCCCGTCGTCCGTCCTGATGGGAACGTCCCACTCGATGCGCAAACGTACCTCCTCCGGCGCGGATTTCAGCCCGCGCCAAGGGGGAAGTCAACCCAAACGAGCGAATCACTACACCGGCCGGCGGTACATGAACGCCACGAGAATGCCGAGGATGAGCACCAGGATGCCGTCGAACACGATCTGCTTCGCCACGGTCGCGCCCGGCATCGGCTGCACCACGTAGTAGATCAGGTAGATCGGCAAGGTCATCAGGCAGATGACCGCGATGCCGTAGCGGACACCCTGCCCGAGCTCCGGCTTCGCCTCGACGCCGCGCGCGTAGATCCAAACGAAGGCGCCCGACATGATGATGTGCGCGAGGATCATCAGCGGGAAGAAGTTCTGCGACTCGGCTTCCTTGCGGAACAGATTCGGCAGCGCTGCGTAATCGTTATGCAGCAGCACGCCGTGGACCACAAAGCTGCCTACGAACCATGCAATGAAAACCACGAGCCACGCGAGCGCAAACCGTTTGTTCATTGTTGTCCCCCTTGTAGTGTCTGCCCCAACCAGCGGTGGACGATAGCCGAAACCTCCGATTCCCGCCCGACGTAGAAGTGATCGCACTGCGGCACGATCTCGACCGTGCAGGGTCCCTGGCAGCGGCGCTGGAATTCTTCCGCCGGATAGAGCTCGCGCGGCTCGCGGTCGCCGCGCAGATAAAGCACCGGGCAGCGGATCTGCCGCGCGAGCTCGAGGATGTCCGGGCAATTGGCGAGATCGAGGAAGCTCGCCGCGCTCGTCACGTACCACCAGCCGGGCAGCAGCATGAGCTCGCGGCCTTTGCCCGCCTTTACCAGCTGCTCGGCGCGCGTCGTGATCTCATCCAATCGGTCGCAAGCAAGTAAGCCGGCTTTGCTCGCTAGCGGCACCATATCGCGCCCGCCGCAGTGCGCTGAGAGCAGGACGAGCGCCGGCGTCTCCGGGTGGTCCGCGACATGGCGCACGGCGAGCATGCCGCCGTTGCTGTGGCCGATGACCACCGGAGACGGAAAGCCGCGCCGCGCGAGCCACTGCGCGGCATAGCGGTTGTCTTCTATTGCTTGAGAAACAAATTGAAAAGCCGCACCTTCCGCGGCGCGGCTGTCGCGGATCGCGAGGATGTCGTGGCCGCGGCGGTTGAACGCCAGGCAGGCGAGCCCGAGCTCGAGCAGCGCCGGCGGCAGGAAGCGCGGCGCGCCGCTGTAGAAATTCATCGTGTTGCCGTGAAACAGGAGCGCCGCCCCCGCGCGCGCCGAGGCCGCGGGCTCGTACCATGCGCCTTCGAGCGGCACGGTATCTGTCGGTATGGACACCAGTGAGAGGAAATTCGGCGACATGAGAATCGGCATTGCAGGCATCGGCAAAATGGGCGCGGGCATCGCGTCGCGGCTCGCGGGCCTCGGGCACGAGATGATGGTCTGGAACCGCACTGCGGACAAGGCGCGCGCCACGGGGCTCAAGGTCGCGGCCACGCCGGCGGATCTGGCGGCGGCGTCCGAGGTAGTGATCAGCATCCTCGCCGACGCGGCGGCGGTGAACTCGGTCTATGCGCAGATGCTGCCGGCAATGAACGGCCGGCTCTTCATCGAGATGAGCACGGTGCGCCCAGAAATTTCCAAAACAATTTCAAGTATGGTGAAAGGCGCGGGCGCCGCCTTCGTCGAGTGCCCGGTCGGCGGCACCGTCGGGCCGGCGAAGGAAGGCAAGCTCTTCGGCTTCGTCGGCGGCGAGGTGGCCGATGTGGCGCGCGCCCGGCCCGTGCTCGAGCAGATGTGCCGGAGGATCGAGCACGTCGGGCCGGTCGGCGCCGGCGCGAGCATGAAGCTCGCAATCAACCTGCCGCTCATCGTCTACTGGCAGGCGCTCGGCGAGGCGCTCTCGCTCGTGCATCATCTCAAGCTCGAGCCGGCGCGGGTGATGGACATCCTCGCCGATACTTCCGGCGCGCCGAACATGCTCAAGAACCGCGCCGGCGCGATCGCCGCTGCGCTGGGCGGCAAGGACAGCCCGCCGAGCGTGACGATCGACACGCTGAAAAAGGACCTCGCCGAGATGCTCGCCGAGGCTCGCGCCTGCGGCTACAGCGCGCCGGTCACCGAGCGGGCGCTCAACTGCTTCGAGCACGCCTCGAGCGCCGGCCTCGGCGCCAAAGACTGCACCGCGCTGCCGGTCAACTGGGTGAATTCCGTACGACGTCCGTAATTGTTCTTACAAAAATTACGAACGTTGTCCAGAACTAAAGGTGCAGAAGCTTTAGGGCGTTGCCGCCGCTGATGAGCTGCTTGTCCTGCTCGGACAGGCCGGCAATGCGGTTCACCGTAGCCAGCGGATCGTCGAGCCCCATGTCGAAGCAGTAGTCGCTGCCGAGCGTAACGCGGTCGGCGCCCACCAGGCGCACCAAAGCGGCGTTGATGCGGTCGTCGTGGCCGATGGTGTCGTAGGTGAAGCGCCGCAGGTAGTCGCTCGGCGGCCGTTTCATGTGCTTGAGCTCCGGCCGCACCTTGGCGCCGTGGTCCCAGCGACCGATGAGCCACGGGAAGGTGCCGCCGGCGTGCGGCAGGTTCACTTCCAGCTTCGGGAAGCGATCGAGCACCCCGCCGAAGATGAGGTGCGCGGCTGCGACGCCGGTGTCGTAGGGATTGCCGCAGAGGTTCTTCAGGTAGTACTTCTTGGTGCGGTCCTGGCCGATGGTGTCGACCGGGTGCAGGAAGATCGGCCAGCCGAGCTCCTCGCACTTGGCGTAGACCTCCCAGAACTTTTTATCATCCAGCTCTTCGCCATTTACATTGGTGGCGAGGTACATGCCCTTCATCCCGGGCAGCCTGGCGGCGCGCTCGAGTTCCTTCAGCGCGAGCTCAGGCGCCTGCATCGGCACCATCGCAAGGCCAAGCAGGCGCTGCGGATGCTTCTGGTGTGCGGCGGACGCTGCGTCGTTGAACGCCTGGCTCAGCGCAACGCCAAGTCCGGGCGACGCCCAGTACACCATCGGCGTCGTGAGCGATAGCGCGTGCACATCGACGCGCCGCTGGTCCATCGCGCTTACGCGCTCGTAGAGCACCACGAAGCGCTCGTCGAACGCGTTGGTGATGTGCTTCGCGCGCAGGTGGTAGCGGCCATCCGCGGCGCGCTCGAGCGACGCGCCCTCCTTGGCGCCGTCGGTCTCGAAGAGCCGGAGCCATTCCTGCGGATACCAGTGGGCATGAATGTCGACGGTGCGCATTCAGTTATGATCCCACGCGAGGAGGATAACGATGCGCCTAAGCGCACTGCTGTTTTGCATGCTCGCCGTCGCGCCCGCGATGGCGCAGGAAGCCTATCCCGCGAGGCCGGTGAAGATCCTGGTGCCCTACGGTCCCGGCGGCGCCACCGACATCATCGCGCGCATCGTCGCGCAGCGCCTCACCGAGTCGCTCGGCCAGACGTTTCTCGTCGAGAACCGCCCCGGCGCCAACGGCAACCTCGCGCTGGAAGCGACCGCCAAGGCGCCGCCCGACGGCTACACGCTGCTCGTCGGCAACGTCTCGACCAACGCCATCAACGAGAACGTCTACGCGCACCAGCTGCAGATCAAGCCCTCGCGCGATCTCGCCGGCATCGCCAAGTTGGTCGAGATCCCGCACATCGTCGTGGCGAGCGCGAGCTTCCCGGCGAATTCGATCGCCGAGCTGGTCGCCGCGGCGAAGAAGGAGCCTGGCAAGATCAACTTCGCCTCGGTCGGCCTGGGGAGCTATCCGCACCTGGACATGGAGCGGCTGATGAAAGCCGCCGGCATCGAGCTCACGCACGTGCCCTACAAAGGCGGCGCCGGGCAGGCGATCCCGGCGATGATCGCCGGAGAGGTGCAGGTGGCGTTCTTCAACATGGCCTCGCTCCTGCCGCATATCCGAAGCGGCAGGCTGAAAGCGCTCGCCGCGATCCCCGCGCAGCGCCTGCCCGAGCTGCCCAACGTGCCGACGCTTGCCGAGCAGGGCTTCCCCGGCATCGGCACCAATGCATGGCAGGGCATGTTTGCCCCCGCGGCGACACCGAAACCGGTCATCGACCGGCTGCATGGCGCCATCGTGGCGGTGCTCACGCGGCCGCAGCAGAAGGAGGCCCTCGCCAAGCAGATGATGAGCGTCGAGGTGTCCAAATCACCACAAGAATTTACAGAACTGGTGCGCCGCGAGACGGCGGCCTGGGGCGAGTTTTTGCGCGAAGCGCGAATAAAGATAGACTAGCCCGGTAGCCGAAGGAGGCTAACAAAATGACAACAACCTGGATCCTGGAGACCATCGGGCTGCTGGTGACGACTGTCGGGGCGCTGTTCGCGTTCCTGCACCTGCACCGAACTTCCCAAGAGATGGCGCACACGCCGATCCCCGAGGCATGCGCCCCGCTCGTCAGAGACCGCCGCCTGCTCATGATCACCATGGGGCTGATGGCCGGCTGGTTCATCATCCAGTACATCGGCCTGATCCTGCTTTAGCCGAAGGAAAATCGGGGTCAGAGCCCGAATAGAAATCGGGCTCTGACCCCGATTTTTATTTCATATGTCGGTCAGCGGCGTAACGCCTTGAAGAGCTCGGGTTCCCAGGGGCGCACCGCGAGCAGCACGCTCACCGGCTGACGCTGCGCAAGCGGCAGCCGCGCGTCGGCGTTGTGCTGCTCGGAATACTCGCGTGCGATCTGCTCGACCTGCTGCAGCAGCGCGACCTGCGCGCCGCGCGACAGGCGAATGCTGATCATGCGCATCAGCTCGCCCGCCTGGTCGAACCGATAGCCGAAGAAATCCGGCAACTGCGATTTCACGTAGCGCATGATCGGGCCCTCGGGAATCCAGGAGAAGGTGCGCGCGATGCCCAGGCGAATGCGGTTGTTTTCGTGGACTTCGAGAATGCCGATGCGCTCCAGGCGCAGGAGCAGGCGCACGCACTGCGGCTCGTCGAGCTGGTAGAGCTCGACCATCTCCTCGACGCGCATCTGGTGCAGGGCGCAGATGGCGACCAGGAGAAGCGCGGGATCGGACATCAGCTCCTCCTCCTGCTCCCGCGTCAGCCGGTTGATCAGCCGGTTCTCGCGCGGCATGCCGCGGGCGAGCTCGGCCAAGTCCACCTGCACCAGCTGGCAGATGGCATCGAGGCGATCCAGCGAGCAGTTCTTCAGCGCGAAGATCCGCTTTACCGTCGCCTCGGAAATCTTCAGGGCACGCGCGACATCGGCGTAGGTCATGCCCCTCGCCTTGAGGTGCATCTTGAGTCCTTCGAACACGAAGCCTGAAGACACGCGGAGCTCCTCCTCAGTATCAGCAGATGATACCCAATACCTGTCCATGTTCTACCGCGTATCGAATCGTTGAACTCGGCAGGCTTGCGCGAATACCTTCGCTGCCCGTGGCCGCCTTGGCCACTTTCGTGAAGGAGACCCTGGTGAAACGCAATTTGGCTTCCATCCTTTTGGTCGCGACAGCGGTCTCGGGCTGCTACGTCGTTCCCATCGACGGGCATTACCCGCCGGCCAGCCAGCCTTTGCTTTGGAGCACGAGCACGCCGGCCTCGGCGCCGATCACCACGCCGCTGGCGGTGCCCGGCGTGCTGCAGGCGAGGCTCTATCCCCTGAATGAAACCGCCGGAAAGACCGGCGCGCTGACGGCGAACGTGGCCGACAACGCCAATGGTCACGCCACGTTCACGCTGAATTACGCCGGAGAAACGCTGAGCGGCGAGGCCTCGCGCGTGGCCGCCGGCTATCCGGGGTTCGGAGCCGTGCACCGCGAGGTCTACGGCGACGGCCGCATGCCGGCCGGGCAGCGCGGCATCGCCAGCGCCTCGGGCGCCAAGGGCACCTTCGTCAACTGCGAATACGCCCTCATGGCGGCGAACCGCGGCACCGGCGCCTGCCTCTTCTCCACCGGCGCGAAATACCAACTGCACTTCGGGAGCTGAATGCCATGAGAATGCAGCTTTCCATCAGCCGCTCGATCGTGCACAGCCTCGCCGCCTACGGCTGCAACCGGTACGCGACATGGCGCCGCCACGTGGCGCGCCGGCGGCTGCGGCAGGCGCGCGCGCGGAGGCTCTGCCTTGTCTGAGCGCAGCCAATTTCGGCTGCTCGGCGAGCGCCGCTTCGGGCCGTTCTTCGGCGTGCAATTCCTCGGCGCCATGAACGACAACGTGTTCAAGCAGGCGCTCGTCATCCTGCTCGCCTATCAGACGGGCGCCTTCACCTCGCTCTCCTCGGACCTGCTGCAGAACATGGCGCAAGCGCTCTTCATCCTGCCGTTCCTGCTGTTTTCGGCGACCGCCGGCCAGCTCGCCGACAAGTACGAAAAGCGCGACCTCATCACGCTGGTCGTCGCGCTGGAGCTCGTCATCATGCTGCTCGGCGCCGCGGGTTTGCTTCTCAAAGACTTGACGGTGCTGCTCGTCGCCCTCTTTCTCGGCGGCACGCAGTCCGCCTTCTTCGGGCCGGTGAAGTACGCGTTCCTGCCGCAGCACCTGCAGGAGACGGAGCTCGTGGGCGGCAACGCCCTGGTGGAGACGGGGACTTCGGTCGCGATTCTCCTCGGCATGCTGCTCGGCGGCTGGCTCGTGATCCAGGCCGGCTGGGGAATCCTCGGCGTCGCGCTCGTGACCTGCCTGCTCGCTCTCGCGGGCATTGCGCTGTCGCGCCTCGTGCCGCTCTCGCCGCCGCCGGATCCCGAGCTGCGTATCGACTGGAACCCGGTGAGCGCCACGCTGCGCAATCTCAGCTTCGCCACGCGCAACCGCACGGTGTTTCTTTCGATCCTCGGCGTCTCGTGGTTCTGGTTCTACGGCGCGATGCTGGTCACGCAGTTTCCGAACCTCGCGAAGAACGTGCTCGGCGGCAGCGAGACCATCGTCACGCTGCTCCTCATCGTCTTCTCGCTCGGCATCGGCGCCGGGTCGCTGCTCTGCGAGCGCCTGTCGGGCCACAAGGTCGAGCTGGGTCTCGTGCCCTTCGGCTCCATCGGCCTCACCGTGTTCGGCGCCGATCTCGCGCTCGCCTCGGCCACGCCTTTCAGCGCCCCGGCGCTCGGCCTCGCCGAGTTCCTGCGCGATCCGCACGGCTGGCGGCTGCTCTCCGACCTCTGCGCGATCGGGGTTTTCGGCGGCTTCTACATCGTGCCGCTGTACGCCTTGATCCAGAGCCGCAGCGAGCCGCGCCAGCGCTCGCGCATCATCGCGGCGAACAACATCCTCAACGCGGTGTTCATGGTGGCCGCAGCGGCGATCGCCATCGCGCTCTTCGCGGCGGGCCTGTCGATCCCGCAGCTCATCCTGGTGCTCGCGCTGATGAATGCCGCGGTGGCGCTCTACATCTACAGCCTGGTGCCCGAATTCCTGATGCGCTTCATGGTCTGGCTGCTGATCCATTCCATCTACCGGCTGAAGAAGCTCAACGTCGAGCGCATCCCGGATGAAGGCCCGGCGGTTCTGGTGTGCAACCACGTCTCCTACGTCGACGCGCTGGTGATCTCGGCGGCCTGCCGCCGCCCCATCCGCTGGGTGATGGATCACCGCATCTTCCGCGTGCCGCTGCTCTCGTTCTTCTTCCGCACGGCGCGCGCCATTCCGATCGCGCCGGCACGCGACAATCCGCAGCTCCTCGAGCGCGCCTACGAGCGCATCGGGCAGGAGCTCGCCGCGGGCGAGCTGGTCGGCATCTTCCCGGAAGGGCGCTTGACGACCGACGGCAACATGGCGCAATTCCGCGGCGGGATCATGCGGATCCTCAAGGACCGGCCGGTGCCGGTCATCCCGATGGCGCTGTCAGGCCTTTGGCGCAGCCTCTTCGCGCGCAACCCGGGCAAGCTGCAGCACGCGAAACACCTCTTCCCGCGCATCCGGCTGGCTATCGGCGACCCGTTCGGTCCGCAGCAGGTGACGCCGGAGAAGCTCCAGGCCGCGGTGCTCGAGCTGCGCGGCGCCTGGCGCTAGTCTTTACCCAGGTCTTGCAGCGCCGCGCGCGCCTGCCTTTCGATCTCGCGGCAAATCGGTCTCGCGTAGCCCGGGCACTTGCTGGCCGTGGCGACTATGCGGCGCAGATCCGGCTCATCGGCAGTGGCGTCGATATGGCGCAGCACGAAGGCGCGAAAGTTGCGATTCGCTTCGGCGAGATGCTCGAGATCATGAAGATCCTGCCAGCGCGAAGCCAGGATCTAGACCACGGAATGCGTGAGTCCTGCGGCGACCCGCCGGTCGTCGCGGTGGCCAAAGCGATGGAATGTGTCGTACAGGGCGTCCCAGCTCCTCGCATCGAACTCAGCGACCAGCAGCGCGAGCGCAAATACGAACCGTCCTCGCGTGCGCACGCTACTCCTTCAGCGCGGCGTTCACCTTCGGCATCACCTGCTCGACCATCAGCTCCATCGAGCGCTTCGCGAGCTTGGGGTCGACCCAGTCGTGGCACGGGTAGTAGAGCGTGCCGAACGGCCCGACTTTCTCGCGGAAGGCGAGGATCTGCTCGACCACGCCCGAGACCGTGCCGGCGATGACCAGCCGCGGCGTCATGGTGTCCGCAGTGATCGATGCATCGGACTCGCTCTGGTCCAGCTTGAAAAGATTCCCCCGTCCGCCGAGCCCGACCAGCTTGCGGATGAGCTGCTTGAAGTAGAAGTGGTACGGGCCCTCGGCCCCGAGCCCGTAGCGCCTGGCGGTCTTGTCGTCGTCGGCGACGAAGATCGACTTGGCGACGCGCCAGTCCTTGCCGTTGGCCTTGCGGCCCGATGCTTCGCATCCTTCGACATATCGCGGCCAATGGCTCGCCACCCATTCGGGCAGCAGGAAGTTTGCCGAGATCGGCGTCCAGCCGCGCTTCGCCGCTTCGGTCACGCCCTTCGAGTGCGGCGCCACCGCGGTGACCACGATCGGCGGATGCGGCTTTTGGTAGGGCTTGATGATCGCGCCCTGCCCGATCTCCGGGATCTGCGTGTTCTGCGTCGTCACGCCGAAGAACTGACCCTGCAGGTTGTATGGCGCCTGGCCCTCCCAGATGTCGAGCACCATGTTGATCGACTCGAGG
>DASXRW010000319.1:0-4818 GCA_036506355.1 Burkholderiales bacterium | reverse complement strand
GTTGCCAAGGTCCTTGTCGACCCACGGCAGCAGGCTGCCGGCGAGCGGATAGCCGATGTTCTCGCGCGGCAGCGTGCGCGAGCGGATCGATTCGCTCACGACGCGGTCGATGTCGAGGATCGCCGAGGCCGGATCGTCGAGCAGCGCGCGCGCGGCTCCGCCGATCGCCGCCATCTGCGCCACCAGGTCGCGCATGGCGGCTGCACCCTGCCCCGACGCGGCCTGATAGGTCATGCTCGTCATCCACTCGATCTCGTCGCGCTGCAGGAGCCCCGCCATTCCCATGAGCATCAGGCTGACGGTGCAATTGCCACCGATGTAGTTCCTGACGTTTTTCTTCAGGGCAGCCTTGATGAGCGGCATGTTCACCGGGTCAAGGATGATCACCGCATCGTCGTTCATGCGCAGCGTGCTCGCCGCATCGATCCAGTAGCCGTTCCAGCCCGCCGCGCGCAACTTCGGATATACCTCGCTCGTGTAATCGCCGCCCTGGCAGGAGATGATCACCGGCAGCGCCTTCAGCGCGTCGACATTCATGGCATCGCCCACCGGCGGCGCCTCGCGGCCGATCGCCGGGGCCTTGCCGCCGGCCTGCGAGGTGGAGAAGAACAGCGGCTCGATATGGTCGAAGTCGCGCTCCTCGCGCATGCGCTGCACGAGCACCGATCCCACCATCCCGCGCCAGCCGACGATGCCTACTCTGAGCATTCCCATAGTCTATAGAGCAGCCACCACCGCGTCGCCCATTTCCTGGGTGCCGACCTTGCGCGTTCCCGCGGTGTGGATGTCGACGGTGCGCACGCCCGCCTTCAATACTTTGGCGACCGCCGCCTCGATGCGCCCGGCGGCCTGCGCCGCGCCGAGCGAGTAGCGCAGCATCATCGCGGCGGAGAGGATCGTGGCGAGCGGATTGGCGATGCCGCGGCCGGCGATGTCGGGCGCCGAGCCGTGGATCGGCTCATAGAGACCTTTGCCGCGTGCATCGAGCGACGCCGAGGGCAGCATGCCGATCGAACCGGTCAGCATCGAGGCCTCGTCCGAAAGGATGTCGCCGAAGAGATTGCCCGTGACGATGACGTCGAACTGCTTTGGATTGCGCACGAGTTGCATCGCGCAGTTGTCAACGTACATGTGCGAGAGCTCGATGTCCGCGTACCCCGCGCCTTCCTGGGCGACAACCTCGCGCCAGAGCTGCGAGGTCTCCAGCACATTCGCCTTGTCCACCGAGCAGACTCTCTTGTTCCGCTTGCGCGCCGCATCGAACGCCACGCGCGCGATGCGCCGGATCTCGCTCTCGCGGTAGCGCATGGTGTCGAAGCCTTCGCGCTCGCCAGCGTTTTCCCGAATGCCCTTCGGCTCGCCGAAGTAAATATCCCCCGTGAGCTCGCGCACGATCAGGATGTCCAGCCCCGCCACCACCTCCGCCTTGAGCGCGGACGCGGACGCGAGCTCGGCATGCACTTGCGCCGGGCGCAAGTTCGCGAAGAGGCCGAGCTCCTTGCGCAGGCCGAGGATCGCCTGCTCGGGCCGCTTGGCGCGCGGCAGCTTGTCGTAGCGCGCGTCGCCGACGGCGCCAAAGAGGATCGCGTCCGCCGCCTTGGCGAGCGCGAGCGTCGCGGGCGGCAAGGGCTCTCCCGCCGCCTCGTAGCCGGCACCGCCGACGGGCGCTTCCTGCACCTCGAGCGGCAGGCCGAGCTTGCGCAGCACCTTCAGCGCTTGCGCAATGATTTCCGGCCCGATGCCGTCACCGGGCAGAACGGCGACTTTCATCTAGAAGTACCAGGGGTGCTGCGCTTTGCGCCGCGCCTCGAACTCGCGGATCTTGTCCGCGTGGCGCAGCGTAAGGCCGATCTCGTCGAGGCCGTTCAGCAGGCAGTGCTTGCGGAACGGATCGATCTCGAAGCGCGTTGTGAGCGACTGGTCGGTGCTCGCCACCGTCTGCCGCTCGAGATCGACCACCAGCCGGAAGCCGGGAAATGCGTTGCATTCGTGGAACAGGCGATCCACTTCCGCTTCGCTTAGGACGACGGGGAGGAAGCCATTCTTGAACGAATTGGTGAAGAAGATGTCGGCGAACGAGGGCGCGATCACGCAGCGAAAGCCGTACTCCATCAGCGCCCACGGCGCATGTTCGCGCGAGGAGCCGCAGCCAAAGTTCTTGCGCGCGAGCAGGATCGTGGCGCCCTTGTAGCGCGGCTGATTGAGTACGAACTGCGGGTCCTTGCGCCATTCCGCGAACAGGCCCTGGGCAAAGCCGGTGCGCTTGATCGAGGCGAGGTACTGCTTCGGGATGATCTGGTCGGTGTCGACGTTGGCGCGATCGAGCGGCGCCACGACCCCATTCAACACGGTGAACTTGTCCATCGCTAGCGCCACCGCCGGATGTCGACGAAGTGGCCGGCGATCGCCGCGGCGGCCGCCATGATCGGGCTCACGAGGTGCGTGCGTCCGCCGGGGCCCTGGCGGCCCTCGAAGTTGCGGTTGGAAGTCGAGGCGCAGCGCTCGCCGGCAGCGAGCCGATCCGGATTCATGCCGAGGCACATCGAGCAGCCGGGCTCGCGCCATTCGAAGCCGGCGTCGCGGAACACGCGGTCGAGGCCCTCGCGCTCGGCCTGCTCCTTCACCAGCCCTGAGCCCGGCACGACCAACGCGAGCTTCACGTTGGACGCGACGCGCCTGCCTTTCACGACCGAGGCCGCGGCACGCAAGTCCTCGATGCGCGAGTTGGTGCACGAGCCGATGAATACCTTGTCGATGCGGATGTCGGTGATCGGCGTGCGCGGCTTGAGCCCCATGTACTCGAGCGCGCGCTCCATGCCTTCGCGGCGCAGGCTGTCCTTCTCGCGGTCGGGATCGGGCACCGCGTCGTCCACCGGTACGACCATCTCGGGTGAGGTGCCCCAGGTGACGTGCGGCTTGATGTCGCGCGCATCCAGCGTGATCTCGCGGTCGAATTTCGCGCCGGGATCGCTCTTCAGCGTGCGCCAGTAGGTGACCGCCTGATCCCACTCCGCGCCCTTGGGCGCGAATTTGCGGCCCTTGAGGTATTCGATCGTGACGTCATCGACTGCGACCATGCCGGCGCGCGCGCCGGCCTCGATCGCCATGTTGCATACCGTCATGCGCCCTTCCATCGACAGAGAGCGAATGGTGCTGCCGGCGAACTCGAGGGCATGGCCGGTGCCGCCGGCGGTGCCGATGCGGCCGATGATGGCGAGCACCACATCCTTCGCCGTGACGCCACGCGCGAGCGGGCCTTCGACGTTGATGCGCATGTTCTTCATCTTCTTCGTCACCAGGCACTGCGTGGCGAGCACATGCTCCACCTCGGAAGTGCCGATGCCGTGCGCGAGGCAGGCGAAGGCGCCGTGCGTGCTGGTGTGCGAATCGCCGCAGACCACGGTCATCCCGGGAAGCGTCGCGCCCTGTTCCGGGCCGATCACATGGACGATGCCCTGGCGCTTGTCGAGGTAGGGGAAATAGACCTTGGCGCCGAATTCGCGCATGTTGGCGTCGAGCGTCTCGATCTGCAGGCGCGCGAACGGATCGCGCACGCCGGCGAGCCCTTCGTCCCAGTTGGTGGTCGGCGTGTTGTGATCCGCCGTCGCCACGACCGAGTCGGTGCGCCATGGCTTGCGGCCCGCGGCGCGCAGGCCTTCGTAGGCCTGGGCGCTGGTCACCTCGTGTACCAGGTGCCGATCGATGTAAAGAAGCGCCGTGCCGTCGTCCTCGACATGGACGACGTGGCTATCCCAAAGCTTGTCGTAAAGGGTCTGCGGCATCCGAGATTTCCGCACTGCGGAAACCTCGGATTATGCCATCTGACAACTACTTGCCGGCGCCCGCGGGTGCGCTTTTCGTAGCGGCCTGGTAGAGCGGCATGACCTTCTGCGCGTCCTGCGTCACGTCGGCGATCCGCGAGGCGTTCGATGGGTGCGTGGACAGGAACTGCGGCGGCTGGCTGCCTCCGAGGTTGCTCATCTTCTGCCAGAGCGAGACCGCGGCGCGCGGGTCGTATCCAGCGCGTGCCGCCAACTCCACGCCGATACGGTCGGCCTCCGTCTCCTGCGTGCGCGAATGCGGCAGGCTGATGGTGACATCGGCAATCGTCTGCGCCAGGTTGACGTTGACGCCGGTAAGGGCGCCGAGCACCTGCACGCCGAGCTGTTCCACCATCTGTTCGGAGGCGCGCTCGCGTCCGTGCTCGCGCAGCGCGTGGCCGATCTCATGGCCCATCACCGCCGCCAGCTCGTCGTCGGTCGGTTTCATCTGATCGATGAGCCCGGTATAGACGGCGATCTTGCCGCCCGGCATGCACCAGGCGTTGACTTCCTTCGAGGAGAGGACATGCATCTCCCATTTCCATCCTGGCGCGTCCGGGCGCAGCGCGCCGGTCGCAGGAATCAGCCGGCTCGCGATTCGCTTGACCCGCTCGACCGTCGCCGGATCGCGGTCCAGCGCGTTCTGCTTCTGCGCTTGCGCCAGTACATCCTTGTAAGCCTTGTCGGCGCTCTGATTGACGGCGTCGGAGGACACCATCATGTGCTGATGTCGGTCGACCCCGACAGCGCTCGACTTGGTGGTCTCGACGGTAGAACAGCCGCCGGCGAAAGCCGCGGTGGCTAGGAGGGGAATCAGCAGTTTGCGATTCATGCTTGCCTCATTGACCGGTGCCAGTGTTGACAGCTCACAACCCTTTCCGTTTCAGGGGATAGGCAAAAAGCAGTCCCGCTGCCGCCGCCCCCGCCGAGACCGTGAAGGCGAGGCCGGGCCCAGCCGCTTCCCACGCCCAGCCGGCCGCGAGCGCGCCGAGCGCGC
>DASXRW010000318.1:0-2739 GCA_036506355.1 Burkholderiales bacterium | reverse complement strand
GTGCCGCAGCACTCGCTGCCCATCACGCGCGTGTTCCATTCGCGGAAGCCGTCAACCCAGCCGGCCATGTAGGTGTTCTCCGCGGCCTGAACGCCGAATGCGCGGCACTGGTAGGCGTACTGGTCGACCTGCGGACGCAGGCCGTAAATGTCGGCGTCGCGATAGCCGAGCTGATACCAGTCGGCGGCTTTGCACTGCGTCTCGGTCATCTGCGCGCAGCCCGCGGCCAGCAGGCAGGCCACGAGCACGCTCCTAGTCCACGCCACCATGAGCCTTGCGCCGATCGAATTCATAGGTTCCTTCCTGCCAGCCTTGGACGTAGCGAGCGCTATCAAGTTGCACGCCGGCGCGGCTGCAGAGCGAGACGTAGAGCGATTCCTGGCGCTGCAGCCCGAAAATCGCGTCGCGAAAGCCGACGTCGTAGGCGCTACGACACTGGCCGGCATCGAGCGTCGCGCAGCCTGTCAGGACGGCGACAGTTACGGTTAACAGCAAGGCTTTCATATCGCCGCGAACAGCAGCGGCGGAACCGCTATTCCGAACTAAGGCCGCGGACGTCCGGTGTCGATCCCTGCAGCGCGGGCGAGGTCGCGATGCACGCGCGCCACGCGCTCGACCTCTCCCTTGGCCGGGAAGCGCTCATAGAAGCCTTCCTCGCGGAACTGCTTGGCCATCTCGGACCATGGCGCGAGGCGCTGCTCCCAGCGCGCCACGCGGCCGGCTTCGGGCTCGGCGTCATCGCGCGCAAGGTCGGCGCACACGCGCACCATCGCCTTGATGGTGACCGGCTTGGTCACCATGAAGTTTTCCTTGCCCCACACCGCATCGCCGAACACCGCGCGCGCCGCCTTGAAGAAGTCGCGGATGATGGCGTAGTAGCGCGGCACTTCCTTCGAGCTGCCGCCGGCGAGCTGGATCGAGCGCCAGCGGCCGCGCACCCAGCGGTGCAGCTCGTTGAAGAGCTCCGCCTGCAGCACCCACTTGTCGCGCTGGCTGCGACCGCCCAGGCGATTGATGCGATAGCGCAGCGGGCTGTCGCCCTCGCCGTAGAGCTTCTCGACCAGGCGCGCGGCGAACTTGCGGTCCGGCGCGGCGAAGGACACGCGGTCGTAGAGATCGACGAGATGGCTCTTGTTGATGCGCGTCGGCGTCGAATTGATGATGACGAACATCTCGGTGGCGAAATCCTCGCTGCGCCCGTCGAAGATGATGCACGGCACGCTGATGGTCGCCGCGTCGTCGGGCCGCTCCTGCATGTAGAAGTGCAGCGCCGCGAGGCGGTGCTGCCCGTCGATGATCAGGTATTTGGTAGACGGCTCGGTGATCGTGCCGGCGGCGCCGTCGCCGCCCGAGCGGAAGTTGAGCCGCTCGGGCGTGAAGAGCAGCACGGTGCCGGGGATCGGCGGCTGCGACACCGCCGTCTCGTAGAAATTCTTGAGCTGCTTCACCTTCGAGCGCGACAGCGAGCGCTGGAACGCTTCGTCGTTGCGCTCGATCTTGGCAATGAACTGCGCGATGTCGTCGTCCTGCGAGACACGCGACGGCGTGATTTCCTCGCCTTCGCCATAGAAGCGGCTGATAAAACGCACCTTCGCCATCAGGTCTTTGGCCCGGTAGCTGACGAAGTAAAAGACGCCGTCCTTCTGGCGGATCTGCGTCGCTTGCATGGACGCTCCTATGTGCCCCGCCCCCCCGGCGGGCGTACCGGCGCGAATATAAAGGAAAATCGGCCGGCGGGCCCGGCCCGTTCAAAACCTAGCCCGAGCAGGCCGCAAGCATCAGGGCCTGGAGCACTTCGGCGGAGCGGCGATTCTGGACGAACGCGACGACGCCGGAATCGGCGCTTTTCGCTTTGGGCAACAGGGCGAGTTTCAGCTGCCGCTCGCCCAAGGCGTAGGGGCCCTGCCACTCGAGAGCGACGTGATCATGGGTCAAGAGGCGGCCACGGTTCTCCCCTGCCGAGACCCGGCTCTCCAGCCGGTTCTCATACGCCGCTACGTAGAGCGCCGCGTCGGCGCGTTGCGCCGGGTCCGGAATCGTCGCTTGCGCCCGAAGCTGCAGCGCCTCGGGCGTGGTTGCGAGGATTTCCAGCTCGAGCCTTGCGCGCGCGGGCTGCGCGTTGACGCGCGCCACCGCGCGCTCGAACTCGGCGCCGCCCCAGGAACGGAAGTCCGTTCCCTGCAGGAGCACCTGCGGCGTGTACACCAGCGCGAGGCGCTGCAGCTGCGAGAGCTTACGCTGGCGCTGCGAGAACTCGCGCTTGGCAAAGGGGTCTTTCCAGCCGATGTAGTCCCAATAGTCGACATGCAGCGCGAGCGGCACGACCTGGTCGGATCGATAGGTCTTGCCGAGCTGCGATAGCCAGCGGTCTGCGGGAGGGCAGCTGCTGCAGCCTTCCGAGGTGTAGAGCTCGACCAGCGCCGCGGTGCGCTCGCCGGAGCGTGCGATGCACTTCTGCGCCTGGGCTTGGGCCATGAAAAGCACGGCAAACACGGCGAGGAGGATTCGCATGCCCGTTGGTCGAAACGGCCGCCGCCACCTTACAGGGCGCCGCCGATAATGGCTCGTGCAGCAGACGCCTTTCTTCCTCGCGTCCGCGGCCTGGAACTTCGGGCACGGCATGACTTGGCTCGCCGTACCGCTATACGCCCACTCGCAGGGCCTGTCCAACGCGGAGATCGGGGCACTCTTCGCCGCGCCGGTGCTTGCGCAGGCGCCGCTCAACCTGGTTGGCGGTGC
>DASXRW010000317.1:0-12157 GCA_036506355.1 Burkholderiales bacterium | reverse complement strand
TCGCCGCGCATCACGAACTCGGTCTCGACGCCCAGACCGCCGCGCCAGCGCCCGGCGCCGGCGGAGTCGGGCAGGTACTCGTGCTTCACGAGGAAATGCGGGTCGTGGATCTCGAACATCTCGTAGTCCTGGGCGAGGATGCCGCCCGCGCAGTTGATGAGCCCGATGTGGTCGTAGCCGTCGGCCATCCAGGTGCCGCCCGAGCCGCCTTTCAGCGACAGGAACAGGATGTCGACGTAGGGCCGGTCGTGCCGCGGATCGTGTCCCGACACCGCGAAGCCGAGGAAGCGGTTCCAACCCGCGGTGACCATCCTGGGCAGCGCCTGCGCGAAGGCGCGGAAGATCGCGTCCGACGTCGGGCCGGTGATCGAGTTGCCGAAGGTGGTGGCGGCCGGGAACTTCGCATTGAGGAACGAGCCTTCGGGGTTGACGAT
This sequence comes from Burkholderiales bacterium, assembly GCA_036506355.1. Taxonomy (GTDB): domain Bacteria; phylum Pseudomonadota; class Gammaproteobacteria; order Burkholderiales; family SG8-39; genus SCGC-AG-212-J23. The sequence continues at coordinate 11,723 of DASXRW010000317.1, read as the reverse complement.
GCGGATCGGCCGCAGGATGCCGGCGTTGTGCGGAATGTCCGGCTTGATCAGCATCAGGAAGGTGAGCAGCAGCGCCGAAGCCGTGGCCGACTGCGGCGCGTTGACGAACCCCGGCGTCTGCGGCGAGGAGCCGGTGAAGTCGAAAGTGACCTCGTCGCCTTTCACCGTCACGGCGAGATTGATCTTCATGCGCGTGCCTTCGGTGACGCCGTCGTAGAACGCCCACGACTCGCCGCGGTAGGTGCCGTTCGGAATCGCGGCGATCTCCTTGCGCACCATCTTCTCGGTGCTGTCGAAGAGCTGCTCGAGCAGCGCCGAGAGATGCTTTTCACCGAAGCGCGCGATCAGCGCCTTGAAGCCGCGCTCGCCGACGGTGCAGCCGCCCACCTGCGCCCTGATGTCCTCCTCCACGATCTTGAGGCGGATGTTGGCGAAGATCAGGTTCCAGACGTCGCGCCGCAGCTTGCCGCGCTCGTAGACCTTGACCGCCGGGATGCGCAGCGCTTCCTGCCACACCTCGCGCGCCTCGGGGTTGTAGCCGCCGCGCACCGCGCCCCCGATGTCGGCCTGATGGCCCTTGCAGGCCGCCCACGCGACCAGCTTCGCGCCGTGGAAGATCGGCTTGAACACCGCGACGTCGTTGTTCTGGTTGCCGCCGCTGAAGACATCGTTGTGCAGGATCACGTCGCCGGGATGGAGGTCGTCGCCGAAGAAGCGCAGCACGTTCTCGCACGCCGGCTGCAGCGCGAAGGCAAGCACCGGGATGTACTCGGTCTGCTCGAGCATCCGGCCCTTGGCGTCGTAAAGGCCGGTGACGAAGTCGCGCGCCTCGTTGAGGATTGGCGAGCGCGTGGTGCGCAGGAGCGTGAGCCCCATCTCCTCGGTGATCGACTTCAGGCGCCGCTGCAGCACGGCGACCTGGATCGGGTCGGCTTTGGGTTTCATCGCAGCTTGAGTATGCAGTTGCCGAACGCATCGTAATCCGCCGCCCAGCCCTCGGGAACCAGGATGCTGGTGTTCACGCTCTCGATGATCGCCGGGCCGGCGAGGCGGTTGCCGTGCCCGAGCCGGTCGCCGTCGTAGACCGGGACGCGGGCGAAGGCTTTGCGCCCGGGGAGATAGACCGGACGCTTGCCCTTCAGGGCTTTGACCCTGCGCCTGGGCTCGCGCGCGAGGCGCGGCTTCGCCGTGACGCCGATGGCCGTGAGCCGCAGGTTGAGCAGCTCGACCGCGGTGCCTTCCTCGCGCAGCGCGTAGCCGTAGAGCTGATCGTGGCGCGCATGAAAAAGCCCGCGCACGCTCTGCCACTGCCCGCGGCGGATCAGTTCCCGCGGCACCTCGACGTTCACCTCGTGGTACTGACCGAGATAGCGCAGGTCCATGCTGGCGCTAAGGCGCTGGCGCGCCGCGGCAATGCCCTCGGCCTTGAGCGTCGCGCGCGCCTCGCGCTCCATCTCGGCGAGCAGCGCTCCTATCCGGGCGCTTCTGCCTTCCGGCAGCGGCTGCGCGCAGCTTCGCACGTAGTCGTGCTTCAGGTCGGTGCGCAGCATGCCGGCCGCGCAGAAGATCGAGGAGTCGCGCGGCACCACGATGCGCCGGATGCCGAGCTCGGCGGCGATGGCGGCGCCGTGCACCGGGCCGGCGCCACCCGCGCAAATCAATGGAAACTCGCGCGGGTCGTAGCCTTTCTGCACCGAGATCTCGCGGATCGCCGAGGCCATGTTGACGTTGATCACCTGGAACATGCCGTGCGCGGCCGCGACCAGCTCCATGCCGAGCGGCCGCGCGATCCGCTCGCGGATGACTTTCTGCGAGGCTTCGGCATCGAGCCGCATGCGGCCGCCGGCGAAATAATCCGCGGCGAGATAGCCGAGCACGAGGTCGGCATCGGTGCAGGTGGGCTCGGCGCCGCCGCGCCCGTAGCAGGCGGGCCCGGGCTCGGCGCCGGCGCTCTGCGGGCCCATGCGCAGCAGGCCGCCGTCGTCGATCCAGGCGATCGAGCCGCCGCCCGCGCCGATGGTGTTGATGTCCATGCTCGGCAGCGCGAGCGCGTAGCGGTTCACGCTGCCCGAGGTCGTCACGGCCGGCGCGCCGCCACGCACCAGGGCGGCGTCGAAGCTCGTGCCGCCCATGTCGACGCTGATGAAATCCCGGTAGCCCAGCGCGAGGCCCGCCGCCGGCGCGGCCGCCGGCCCCGACAGCAGGGTCATGGCAGGGCGGCGCGCCACGCTCGCCGGCGAGGCGACGCCGCCGTTCGATTGCATGATGAGCAGCGTGCCGCGAAACCCGGCGTCGCCGAGCTTGCGCGTGAGGCTTTCCAGGTAGCGCGACAGGATCGGCCCCACCGCGGCGTTCAGCACCGTGGTGCTGGTGCGCTCGTAGAAGCGCACCTGCGGCAGCACCTCGCTCGATACGGAGACATAGGCTTGCGGCAGCGCGGCGCGCACCAGCCCGGCCGCGGCCTGCTCGTTCCCGCGATTGGCGTGCGCGTGGAGAAAGCAGATGGCGACGGCTTCGATCCGCTCCTTCCGGAAAATCTCCACGGCTGCGCTCACGTCGCTTGCGTCGAGCGGCGTGAGCAATTCGCCCTCGGCGTCGACGCGCTCGGTCACCGGCAGCCGCAAGGCGCGCGGCACGAGCGGCGGCGGCGGGTGGTAGCGGTTGTCGTACATCTCCTCGCGGATGCCGCGGCGCATCTGCAGCGCGTCGCGGAAGCCGCGCGTAGTGAGCAGCCCGGTGCGCGCGGCGCGTCCCGTGATCACCGCGTTGGTGGTGACGGTGGTGCCGTGCACGATGAGATCGATGTCGCGCACGAAGCACCCGAGTGCGGCGAGGCCGCTCATCACCGCCGAGGAGGGGTCGGAAGGCGTGGACAGCTCCTTGTGCGCCCAGGTGCGCCCGCGCGGCCCCATCAGCAGGAAGTCGGTGAACGTGCCGCCGACGTCGATCCCCACGCGCAGGCTCATGCCGCGCGGCCGGCCAGCCCGAGATAGGTCTCCACCACGCGCGGATTGGCGAGCAGATCCGTCGCCGTGCCCTCGAGCACCGTCTCTCCGGTCTCGAGGACGTAGCCGTAGTCGGCGACCTGCAGCGCGGCGCGCGCGTTCTGCTCGACCAGCAGGATCGACACCCCGGCCGCGCGCAATTCCGCGACCGCGTGGAACACTTCCCGCACCACCAGCGGCGCGAGGCCGAGGCTCGGCTCGTCCAGCATCAGGAGCTTCGGCCGTGCCATCAGCGCCCGCCCGAGCGCGAGCATCTGGCGCTCGCCGCCCGACAGCGTGCCGGCGAGCTGGTCGCGCCGCTCCTCGAGCCGCCGAAAGCGCTTGAAAACGGCGCGCAGATCGGGCTCGAGCTTCGTGCGGCGGCGCTCGCGTTGGAAGGCGCCGAGCAGCAGGTTGTCTTCCACCGACATCTCGCCGAAGAGCTCGCGGCGCTCGGGCACGAGGCACAGGCCGCGCTTCACGCGCGCCTCGACCGGCTCATGGCCGAGCACCGCGCCGGCAAAGCGCACTTCGCCCGTGCAGCGCAGGAGGCCCATGACGGCGCCGAGCAGCGTCGACTTGCCCGCGCCGTTGGGGCCGATCACGGTGACGATCGCGCCTTCGTCGACGCGCAGGCTGGCGCGGTGCAGGCCCTCGACCCGGCGATAGAAGACGCGCAGGTCTTTCACCTCTAGGATGACGCCACGGATCACGCTACGCCTCCGAGATAGGCCTCCACCACGCCTGGATCGGACTGGATCGCCTGCGGCAGCCCTTCCGCCAGCTTCTCGCCGAAGTCCATCACCACCAGGCGATCGACCAGCCCCATCACGAAATCCATGTCGTGCTCGACGAGCAGGATGCTCATGCCTTCGGCGCGCAGGCGTCGGAGCAGCGCCGCGAGCACCTGCTTTTCGGCGTAGCGCAGCCCGGCGGCAGGCTCATCGAGGAGCAGGAGCGCCGGATCGGCGCTGAGCGCGCGCGCAATCTCGACCAGGCGCTGCTGCCCGAGCGGCAGGCTGCCGGCGGCATCGTGCAGGTGGGCGCCGAGCGCGACGCGCTCGACCTGGCGCGCCGCCTCGGCGAGCAGCCGCGCCTCCTCGGCGCGCTCGGCGCGCAGCATGGCGCGCAGCGTGCCGTGGCGCCCGCGCAGGTGCGCGCCGAGCGCGACGTTCTCCAGCACCGACATCGCGCCGATGAGATTGACGTGCTGGAAGGTGCGGGCGATGGCGCGGCGCGCGATCTGGCTCGGGGCGAGGCCGTCGATGCGCTCGCCGAGGAACAGGATCTCGCCGCCGTCGGAAGGCAGCACGCCGGTGATCAGGTTGAACATGGTGCTCTTGCCGGCGCCGTTCGGGCCGATCAGGCCGAGGATCTCGCCCGCCCGCATGCCGAAGGAAAGCTCGCGCACCGCGACCAGGCCGCCGAAGCGCTTGGAGGCTTTGCGCACCTCGAGCAGCGCGACGCCGGCGGCCGGATGCGCGCGCCGCGGCAGCGGCGCGGCCTGCGGCGCAATGGCGCGCCGGTGCGGCGCGATGGCCCAGCGCGCGAGCACCGGTGCGAGTCCCGCGGAGGCGCGGTGCAGGAGCAGCATCATCAGCACGCCGAACACCACGATCTCGTAGTTGCCGCTCGCACCGATACCGCTCGGCACCAGGCCCTTCAGCCATTCCTTGAGCAGCGTGAGGATCGAGGCGCCGATCACCGCGCCCCAGACGTGGCTCGCGCCGCCGATCACCGCCATGAAGAGATACTCGATGCCGGCGTTCACGTTGAAGGCGCTCGGGCTGACGAAGCGCAGGTAGTGCGCGTACAGCCAGCCCGACAGCCCGGCGAACAGCGCCGCGTAGAGAAACACCACGGCCTTCAGCCGCGCGGTATCGACGCCGAAGCTCTCGGCCATGACGGCGCGAAAGCGCAGCGCGCGGATGGCGCGGCCCGAGCGCGAGTCGAGCAGGTTGGACGAGGCGACCAGCAGGGCGAGCGCCGCCGCCCAGATCAGGTAGTACATGGCGTGGCCGCTCGCGAGCGCCGGCACGTCGGGCACGCCGGTGTATTTGCCGAAGATCTCCAGGTTGCCGAACATGAAGTAGATCGCGATGCCCCAGGCGATGGTCGAGATCGGCAGGTAATGGCCGGAGAGACGCAGCGTGATCGCGCCGAGGAACAGCGACACGGCGGCGACGATGGCAAGGCCGATCAAGAGCGTGAGCCACGGCGACACGCCATACCGCGTGGTCAGCACCGCGCTGGTGTACGCGGCGATCCCCGCGAACACCTGCTGCCCGAAGGACATCACCCCGGCCACGCCGGTGAGCAGCACGAGGCCGAGGCTGATCAGGGTCGCCAGGCCGATGTAGTCGAGCAGCGCGACCTGGAACTCGGGCAGAAACAGCGGCGCGGTCGCGATGAAGGCGACGAACGCCGCGAGCGCCGCGCGCGCCGGAATCACCCCTCTTCCTCCTCCTCTTCGACGTGGCGCGAGCGCAGCGAAAGCCAGATGAGCGGCGGGATGATGATCGCGAACACGATGGTTTCCTTGAACGCGCTCGACCAGAACGAGGCGTAGGCCTCGAGCAGCCCGAGCACCAGCGAGCCCGCCACCGCGAGCGGGTAGCTCGCCATGCCGCCGAGGATCGCGCCGACGAAGCCCTTGAGGCCGATGAGGAAGCCGGTGTCGTAGTAGATCGTGGTGATCGGCGAGATCAGGATGCCCGAAGCCGCGCCGATGAAAGCGGCCAGCAGCAGCGAAAGGCTCCCGGCGAGCTCGGTGCGGATGCCGACCAGGCGCGCCCCGACGCGGTTCACCGCCGTCGCGCGCAGCGCCTTGCCGTAGATCGAGCGCCCGAAAAAGAGCCACAGCACCACCATCACCGCCAGGCTCGCGGCCACCACCAGCAGGCTTTGCGCGCTCGCCTGCAGCACGCCGAGCTTGAAGCTCGCGTCGGAGAAGCTCGCCGAGCGCAGGCCTTCGCCGCCGAAGAACACCAGCCCCAGGCCGGTGAGCACGTAGTGCACCGCCATCGAGGCGATGAACAGCACCAGGATCGAGGCGTTGGCGAGCGGCTGGTAGGCGACCCTATAGACGATCGGCCCGAGCGGCACGACCAGCCCGAGCACGATCAGCACCTGCCAGCCCATCGCCAGGTTGCGCGGCGCCGCCCACCACGCTAGCGCCGCGACTGTGCACGGAAACACGATGTACACAAGAAAAATGCGCGGCAGGCGTGAAAAATTCCGGTCGCGCAGCGCCGCGACGCTGTCGAACAGCGCCGCCAGCAGGCCGCCGCCCACCAGCACGTACACCACGCCCGGCACGCGGCCCGACTGCAGCAGCGCGAGCGACAGCGCCGCGTACGAGATGAACTCGCCCTGCGGCACGAAGATCACCCGCGTCACCGAGAACACGAGCAGCAGCGCGAGCGCGAGCAACGCGTAGATCGCGCCGTTGGTGATGCCGTCCTGCGCGAGCCACAGGACGATATCGGGGGTCACTCGCTTTTTTCTTTTACTGGCTCTTCATCAGGTGCCAGGCGCCGTTTTCAACATGCACGAGCACCCGCGCGCGCTCGTCGAGCCCGTTGTGGTTCTTCGGATCCATGTTGTAGACGCCGTGCGTGCCGACCACGTTCTTCACGTTCTCGAGCGCCGTGCGCAGCGCTTCGCGGAACTCGGGGGTGCCGGGCTTGCCTTTCTTCATCGCCTCGGGCGCCGCGGCGGCGAGCAGCAGGAAGCCGTCGTAGGAATAGCCGGCGAAGGCATTGCGCGTGCCGGCGCCGAAGGTCGCCTCGTAGCGCTTGGTGAAGTCGAGCGAGACCTTCTTGGTCGGAAAGCTGTCGGGCAGCTCCTCGGGCACCACGATCGGGCCGGTGGGCGCGACTGCGCCGCTCACCGCCTTGCCGCCGACCTTGATGAACTCGGCGTTGACCGTGCCGTGGTTGTGATAGATGCCTTTCTTGTAGCCGCGCTCGATGAGCGCGACGTGCGGCAGCGCCGCCCCGGTGCCCGAGCCGCCGACCACCACCGCGTCCGGGTTGGCCGACATGAGGCGCAGCACCTGGCCGGTGACGCTCGTGTCCGAGCGCGCATAGCGCTCGTCGGTGACGACCTTGAAGCCGAAGGCATTGGCATGCGCCTGGATCGCCTTGTACACGAGGTCGCCCCAGGTGTCGGTGTAGCCGATGTAGCCCACCGTCTTCACGCCGCGCGCTTTCAGCTGCTCGGCGACCGCGCTCATCATCAGCTCGGTGGGCTGCGGCACGATGAACGACCAGTGCAGCACGTTGCCCGTGAGCACCGCCGGCGTCATCACCAGCATCGGGATCTTGGCCTCGGCGGCGGCCTGCGCCATCTGCACCGCGGAGGGCACGCCGTTCGAGCCCAGCAGCACGTCGGCCTTGTCTTCGCTGATCAGCTTGCGCGCGTTCTTCGCCGCGTTGGTCGGGTCGGAGGCGTCGTCGAGGATGATGAAGCGCACCGGCTCGTTGCCGATGGTCTTGGGCATCAGCTGAAAGGCGTTGCGGTAGTGCACGCCGAGCGAGGCGCCCGGACCGGTGATACCGAGCGATACGCCGACGGTGATCTCGGCGTGCGCGGGAATAGCTGCGGCGGCGGCCGCCAGCGTTGCAAATACAGCCCATTTGAGTTTCATGCTCTCCTCCAGATAAAAATCCCTAGCGCGGCGGCCGGTAGAGCCCGGCCTGCCGCAAGCCCCCTAGCGTACGGGCGAGGACGTCCTTGCGGTAGGCCCTGCCGTCGCGGTTGCGGTAATCATAGAAGCCCTGCCCGGTTTTCAAGCCGAGATGGCCCTCGCGCATCAATCTTTGCACGATTTCGGGCGGCGCGTAGCGCCCGGCGCTCACGCGCTCGGCGAGATAGCGGCTGGCGTAGTACAGGATGTCGTTGCCGCCGTAGTCGATGAACTCGATCACCCCGATGGCCGCGAAGCGCAGGCCCAGGCCGTAGCGCGTCGCCTTGTCGATATCCTCGGCGCTCGCGGCGCCCTCCTCCACCATGCGCGCCGCCTCGTTCATGACGAGCGCCTGCAGCCGCGGCACGATGTAGCCCGGCGTCGGCCCGCACAGCACCGGCACCTTGCCGGCGTCCTCGAGCAGCTGGCGCAGCTTCTCGACCACGGGCTTCGCCGTCCCCGGGTGCACCGAGAGCTCGACCAGCGGGATGAGATACGCCGGATTCAGCCAATGGGCGTTGAGCAGCCGCTCGGAATGCGTCACCAGCGGCGCGAGGTCCGTCACCAGGATGGTCGAAGTCGTCGAGGCGAGGATCGCCTCCGGGCCGGCGAGCTCGCAGATCCGGGCGAGGGCGTCGCGCTTCGCCTCGATCGTCTCCGGCACCGCTTCGAAGATGATTTCCACCTCGCTCAGCCGGCCGGCGCCCGCGGCTGGAACGGCCGCGATCCTGCCCATGATGCGGCTCACCGCGTCCGCCGGCATCGCGCCCAGCTCGGCCAGCATGGCGAGGCTCGCCTGCATTTCCGCCATCGCCTCCTCGCGCAGCTTCTCCCACTCGCCGCGGCCGCGCGGCTTGAGGTCGACGAGCACGACTTCATAGCCGGCGTAGGCGAAGGCGAGCGCGATGCCGCGCCCCATGCGACCCGCGCCGACCGCGGCGATTTTCAGCGTCCCTCCTGCAGGAGCTGCGCCAGCTCGGATCTCGAAAGCGAGGCGAGGCCGAGCGCATCCAGGGTGCGCTCGCCGAGCGAGAGGTCCTTGCCGAGGATGGCGCCGGCGATCGCCAGCATGGCCTCCGCGACCGGCGCGGGAGATTTCGCCCAGCGCGCCACCGAAGCGAGGAACGCCACGCCGAATACCACGTCCTCGGTCATGTAGCGGTGGCGGTGCAGGTCGATCTTCTCGCGCCAGTCGCCCGAGTCGGTGAGCTTCCTGTGGGCGTCGCCATACATCCAGCGCTCGCTCGTGTAATGGTCGGACAGCGGATAGTGCGGCGCTGCGAACCCCAATTTTTCCCGGACTCCTATCCGTTCGGCGTCGAGCTTGTTCGTCACCGCGCGCACCGAGGGCTGCGTGCCTTCGTTGTGAATGTCCCAGCGCTCGAAATGCTCGAGCGGTGCGGCGTTCATCAGGATCAGGGGCGGATGGATGATCGGCCCGGCGTTCATCAGCGCGCCCGACAGCGCGTCGCCGCACGGCTCGACCGACGGGTACGCCTTGCGGATGGTGGCGATGGCGCGAGCCGCCGCCTTCGCCGGGTACACACCGGTGGGCAGCCGCACCGCGCGGATGGTGATCGCAACCTCCGCGGGCCCGCGCTTACGCGCGAGATAAGGCAGCGTGCCGGTTTCCGCCCATGCAATGTTTTTTGGAAAACCCACCGCATGGGGCATCGCGTAGCTGCCGAAGGTGCCCGGCGGCATGAACACCACCTGGCCGTCCTCGAGCTGCGGCGCGATCGCGCGCGTGATGTCGAGCTGCGCGCCGGCCGGGCCGGGCATCAGGATCAGCTCCGCGCCGCGCACGGCGTCGCCGGCGCTGGTGAAGAGGGCGTGGATCTTCACCGGGCGCGTGCCGCGCTCGTCGGTCAGGATGATCTCGCTTGACGCGAGCACGGGCGAAAAGGCGGCCTGGTCGCGGCGCCAGAGACGCACCTCATGCCCCTGCTCGCTGAGATCGGCTGCCGCGGCATAGGCGCCGTGGCCGCCGCCCAGTACCGCGATCCTCATGAAACCTTCAGCACCACGGCCATCGCGCTGTCGCCGGCGGCGCAGCCGGTGAATAGACCGCAGCCGCCGCCGGCCGCGGCGAGCTCCTCGATGAGCTCGATGATGGCGCGCGTCGCCATGGGCGCCTGCGGATGGCCCCAGACGAGCGAGCAGCCGTAGTTGTTCATCTTGTCGATGCCGACGCCCGTACTGCGCGAGAACAGGATGTCGTTCACCGCGAAGGGGTTGTGCGTCTTTATGGCACGCAGATCCCGCATCTGGACATCGGCTTGCTCCAGCGCGCGCTTTGCGGCGGGAATGGGCGCCTCGGGCATGTACGCGAGCTCGGCGCGCGACTGGCCGAAGCCGAGGAGCTGGATGCGGATCTTGGGATCGCGGGAGAGCTCGCGGGCGCGCTCCGGCACTGCGAGCACGATGGCGGCGTTGCCGTCCGCCGGATGCGTCTGGGCGCCATAGGTCACGCTTCCGCCCTCGAGCACGGGCTTGAGCTTCGCCAGGCCTTCGGCGGTGGAGAAGCGGATGCCCTCGTCGCCTTCGAGCGGCATCTTGCTCCCCGGCACGTCGAAAGGCAGCGTCATGAACCGCTGCTGGAACTTACCCACTGCTTCCCGGTACTGGGCCTCGCGGCGCAGCACCACTTCGTGCTGCTCCGCGGTCGAGATCCTGTGCTTCGCCGCGACGTTCTCGGCAGTCTTGAGCATGTCGTGCGGGCCGAGCGGGTCGCAGTTGAAGTTGTCCATCACCCAGTCCTCGTGCGCGCCGGTGCCGCCCGGGCCGCGGGGATTCGGGTAGTAAAGGTGCGGGCCGTTCGACGTGCGGTCGCAGCTCACCGTCAGGGTGGCGGCGGCCAATCCGCCCTCGATTTCCTGCGCGCCGGCGAGCAGCGTGCGCACGCCGGTGGCGCAGGCCTGCATGATGGTCGGACCACCGACATGACCCAGCCCGGCCATGCCGGCGAGCCAGGGCAGGCCGTAGAACGAATGCTTCTGCGGCACGCTCAAGCCGAGCACGCCGTGATCGAAGCTCCCGGGCGGGATTTCGCGCTTCGCCAGCTCCCTGCGCGCCACCTGCGCGGCGAACTCGATCGAATTCAGGCTGGCGAACGCGCCCTGCCAGCGCGCGAACGGCGTGCTCCAGTAGCAGCCATACGGAATTTCCGCCTTGTAGGCCATCGGACCTTCAATTCAGCGCACCAGCTTCCAGTCTCCGTTCTCGACGCGCACCAGCACGCGCGAGCGCTCATCCACGCCGGTATGGTCGCGCGGGCTCATGTTGTACACCGCGTGCGTGCCGCGCACGTCCTTGACGCCTTCGATCGAATCGCGCATCGCCTGGCGGAATTCGGCGCTGCCGGGCTTTGCCAGCCTCAGGGCCGCCGGTACCGCGGCAGTAATGACGGCGACGGCGTCATAGGCGTAGCCGGCAAAGGCGTTGCGGCTACCCGCGCCATAGGCGGCCTCGTAGCGCTTCACGAACTCGGTGCCGACCTGCTTGAGCGGATGCTCCGCCGGAAGCTGCTCGGCGACGACGAAAGGCCCGGTCGGCGCGATCGCGCCTTCGACGCCCTTGGCGCCGACGCGGATGAAGTCGCGGTTGACGACGCCGTGCGTGTTGTAGACCGGCTTCTTGAAGCCGCGCTCGTTCAAGGCGATGTGCGGCAACGCGCCGGGCGTCCCGGCGCCGCCGACGAACACGGCGTCGGGATTGGTGGAAAGCACTCGCAGCACCTGCGCCGTCACCGACGTGTCGTTGCGGTTGAATCGCTCGTTGGTCGTCACCTTGATACCCGCGGCGTTGCCGCTCGCGGTGATCGCCTTGAGGTTGAGGTCGCCCCAGGGATCGGCGAAGCCGATGTAGCCGACGCTCTTCACGTTGTTCGCGCGCATGTGCTCCGCCAGCGCGGCGATCATCAGCGGCACCGGCTGCGGGATCGCGAAAACGTAGGGTTGCTTCGCCGGGTCGAGCGGGATCGGGCAGAGCGCGAGGAGCGGGATGCGGGCCTCGTTCGCGGCGCCGCCCTGCCCGATCGCCACCGGAAC
>DASXRW010000316.1:0-5216 GCA_036506355.1 Burkholderiales bacterium | reverse complement strand
ACTCGCAGAGGATCGCGCGCCATAAGCGACCTGCCGCTTTTTCCGCTCAACACGGTGCTCTTCCCCGGCGGCCGGCTGCCGCTGCGCGTCTTCGAGCAGCGCTACATGGACATGGCGAAGGCCTGCCTTCGCGACAACTCGCCTTTCGGCGTCTGCGCCATCCGCGAGGGCGCCGAGGTCGGTGCGCCCGCGGTGCCGGCCGACGTGGGCTGCACTGCGCGCATCGCGCAGTGGGACATGCCGCAGCTCGGGGTGCTCGAGATCGTCGCGCATGGCGAGAGCCGCTTCCGCATCCTCGAGCGCCGCGTAGAGCGCAATGGCCTGCAGCGCGCTCGCGTGGAACTCCTGCTCGACGACGAGGGCGCCGCGGTGCCGGCGCATTGCGCGGCCTGCGTGCGCCTGCTCGAGCGGGTCATCGAGCAGCACGCCGGGCTCCTCGCGCTGCCGCACCGGCTGGACTCCGCCTCCTGGGTGGGCGCGCGCCTCGCCGAGCTGCTGCCGCTGCCGCTCGCCGCCAAGCAGGAACTCCTGGAGCTGTCCGACGCCGCCGCGCGGCTCGAGCGGCTCAATGCGCTCCTGCGCGCAAGCGCGCGAGAAGCGACTTGACCGGCGCGGGCAGCGCCGCCGCGCCCGCCGCGTCCAAACTAAGCCACCGTCCTGGGCCCCGGCTTTTGACGTCCTGCAACAGGGGACGGATGCGCAGCCTGAAGTGCGTGAAGCCATGCTCGATGGGCGGTAGCGCTCTCGCCGCCGCTGGCCTTGTGCCGACCAGTTCCGGCGGGCACCACAACCCGCCCCAGATGCCCGGCGCCGGCCGGCGCTCGACGAGCACCGCGCCGTCATGGCGCAACAGCAGCCAGGTGACGCGCTTCTCGGGCAGCTCGCGCCGCGGCCGCGGCGCAGGCAGCTCGGCGATCCGGTCCTGTTTTTTCGCTTTGCACGAGCGCGACACCGGACAGGCGGTGCAAAGCGGTTTGCGGCGCGTGCACCGCGTCGCGCCCAGATCCATCAGCGCCTGCGTGTAGGCTTCGATCCCCCGCTTCGGCAGCAGCCGCTCTGCCAGCGCCCACAGGGATTTTTCATCGGACAGCGCGAAGACGCGCGCGAGCACGCGCTTCACGTTGCCGTCGAGGATCGCGCCTCGCTCGCCGTAGGCGAACGCCGCGATCGCCGCAGCGGTGCTTCTTCCTACGCCCGGCAACTCGGCAATCGCCTCGGCCGTGCGTGGAAAACCGGTGCGTGCAATCAGTCGCGCTGCCCGGTGCAGATTACGGCCGCGCGCGTAGTACCCCAGGCCGCTCCAGAGCTGCAGCACCTCGTCCTCGGAGGCCGCCGCCAGCGGCCGCACCGTTGGATATTTTTGAATGAAACGCTGGTAGTACGGGATGACGGTGCTGACCTGCGTCTGCTGCAGCATCACTTCGGAGAGCCAGATGCGGTAAGGGTCGCGCGTGCCCTGCCAGGGCAGGTCGTGGCGGCCGTGGCGGCGCTGCCAGCGGATGAGCTTCTCGGCAAAAGGCATGCGGTAACATTCTCGCAGACCCATGGCGGCATTCATCCTGCGGCGGCTCGGCCAGGCGATCCTCGTCATGCTCACGGTCGGCCTGATCGCCTTTGCGCTGTTTCGCTACGTCGGCGACCCGGTGATCTTCATGCTCGGCCAGGACGCGACGCCGGAAGACCGCGCGCGCGTCACCAAGCAGCTCGGGCTCGACCAGCCCTTCTACGTGCAATACGCGGCCTTCGTCGAGCGCGCGCTGCACGGCGAGTTCGGCCTCTCCCTGCGGCAGGTGCGGCCGGTGTCCTCGCTCCTCGTCGAGCGGCTGCCGGCGACCCTCGAGCTTTCCTTCATGGCGGCGCTCTTCGCGTTGGCGGCGGGCATTCCGATGGGCGTGTATACGGCGCTGCGACGAGATTCATGGCTCTCGCACGCGCTCCTCGCGGTATCGCTCATCGGCGTTTCGCTGCCCACCTTCCTCATCGGCATCCTTCTCATCCTGGTTTTTTCCGTCCAGCTCGGCTGGCTGCCTTCCTTCGGCCGCGGCGACACCGTGATGGTCGGCTGGTGGAGCACCGGCCTGCTCACGGCCTCCGGGCTTAAGGCGCTGATCCTGCCGTCGATCACGCTCGGGCTTTTCCAGATGACGCTGATCCAGCGCCTGGTGCGCTCCGAGATGCTCGAGGTGCTGCGCACCGATTACATCCGCTTCGCCCGCGCGCGGGGACTCACCGACCGCGCGGTGCACTTCGGCCACGCGCTCAAGAACACGCTGGTGCCCGTGATCACCATCACCGGGCTGCAGCTGGGCGCGATCATCGCCTTCGCCATCATCACCGAGACCGTGTTCCAGTGGCCCGGCATGGGGCTGCTCTTCATCCAGGCGGTGACCTTCGCCGACGTGCCGGTGATGGCGGCCTACCTCTGCCTGATCGGGCTCTTTTTCGTCGTCATCAACCTCGCGGTCGATCTCCTCTACTATGCCGTCGACCCGCGCCTTAGGGTCCAAACCACATAGGCAGGGTCCAGACCACATGACCAGCCCCATCGACCGCATCCGCAGCTACCACGGCGAGCTCACCTCGGTGCGCCGCGACCTCCACGCCCATCCCGAGCTCGCCTTTCACGAGGACCGCACTTCCACGCTCGTCGCCGACAAGCTCGCCGGCTGGGGCATCGAGGTGCACCGCGGGCTGGCAAAGACCGGCATCGTCGGCGTGGTGAGCGGAAGGAAAACCGGCAGTGGTCGCGGCATCGGGCTGCGCGCCGACATGGATTGCCTGCCGATGCACGAGAAAAACAGTTTTGATCACAAATCCAGGAACGAAGGGCGCATGCACGCCTGCGGCCATGACGGCCACACCACGATGCTGCTCGGCGCGGCGCGCTACCTCGCCGAGACGCGCAACTTCGACGGCACGGCATATCTCATCTTCCAGCCCGCGGAGGAAGGCGGCGGCGGCGGCGAGGTGATGGTGAATGAGGGGTTGTTCGAGCGCTTTCCCGCCAACGAGGTCTACGCGCTGCACAACTGGCCCGGGCTGCCGCCGGGCAAGATGGCGGTGCGCGCCGGACCGGTGATGGCGGCGACCGACGAAGTGCAGATCACCGTGCGCGGCCGCGGCGGGCATGGCGCCATGCCGCACCTCGCCGTCGATCCGGTGCTCGCGGCGGCGCACATCATCACCGCGCTGCAGAGCATCGCCAGCCGCAACGTGAGCCCGATCGAGGCCGTCGTCGTCAGCATCTGCTCCATGGCGACGAGCCAGGTCGGCGTGTTCAACGTGATCCCGGATCACGTCAAGCTCGTCGGCACGGTGCGCAGCTTCCAGCCCGAGACGCGCGACCTCGCCGAGCGGCGGGTAAGAGAGATCGTGACCAAGACCGCCGAAGCGCTCGGCGCGAGCGCCGAGGTGACCTATGCGCGCGGCTATCCGGCCACCGTGAACAGCGCGCGCGAAGCCCAGTTCGCCGCGCAGGTGGGCAAGCGCCTGTTCGGCGCCGACAACGTCATCACCGAGCACGAGCCCACCATGGGCGGCGAGGATTTTTCTTTTCTTCTGCAAGAGCGCCCCGGCGCCTACGTGTTCCTCGGCCAGGGCGGCGCCGCCGGCGGCTGCCTGCTGCACAATCCGAACTACGATTTCAACGACGAGGTGATTCCGCTGGGCGCCGGCTATCTCGCCGCGCTGGTGGAGGAAGCGCTTCCGCTCAAATAAGAGGAGAAGACTATGCGATATCTGCTGTTCATCCTGGCGCTCGTCGCGGCGCCCGTCCAGGCCGTAACGCTGCGCTGGGCGGCGCAGAACGACATCCTGACGCTCGATCCGCACTCGCAGAACCACGCCACCACCATCGCCATCCTGCAGCACACCTACGAGAGCCTGGTGCGCTATAGCAAGGACTACAAGATCGAGCCGAGCCTGGCCGAGAGCTGGAAGGAGCTCTCCCCCACGCACTGGCGCTTCAACCTGCGGAAGGGCGTCAAGTTCCACGACGGCTCGCCGTTCACCGCGGACGACGTGGTGTTCTCCTTCGGGCGCCTCAAGCAGCCGCAGGGCACGATGCAGATCTACGTCGCCAACATCGCCGAGGTGAAGAAGGTCGACGACTACACGGTCGACTTCATCCTCTCGGGCCCGCACCCGGTCCTGCTGCAGAACATTTCCGACTTCCGCATCATGAGCAAGTCCTGGTCGGAGAAGAACCGCTCGCAGAACATCCAGGACTACAAGCAGAAGGAGGAGACCTACGCCTCGCGCAACACCAATGGCACGGGTCCTTACATCATCAAGGGCTGGGAGCCCGACAAGCGCATCGTCTTCGAGCTGAACAAGAACTGGTGGGGCAAGATCGACGGCAACGTCACCGACGTCGTCTATACGCCGATCAAGTCGGACGCGACGCGCGTCTCGGCGCTCCTCTCCGGCGAGGTGGATCTGGTCACCGACCTGCCGACGCAGGACGTCGAGCGGCTGCGCAAGGAGCCGAAGATCAAGATCCTCGACGGCCACGAGGTGCGCACGATCTTCATCGGCATGGATCAGTTCAACGACGAGCTCAAGTACTCGAACGTGAAGGGCAAGAACCCCTTCAAAGACATCCGCGTGCGCAAGGCGCTCAACATGGCGGTCGACCGCGAGGCGATCAAGAGAATCACCATGCGCGGGCTGTCGATCCCGGGCGGCCTGATGATCGCGCCCGGCGTGCATCCCTACTCCAAGCAGCTCGACATCGTGCCGAAGTACGATCCGGCCGCGGCGAAGAAGCTGCTGGCCGAGGCGGGCTACCCGAACGGCTTCGAGTTCACGCTCGACTGCCCGATCAACCGCTACGTCAACGACGAGAAGATCTGCCAGTCGCTCATCTCGATGTGGGCAAGAGCGGGGTTCAACGTGAAGCTGAACGCGATGCCCTTTGCCACCTACATTCCAAAGCTCCTGCAGCTCGACACCAGCGCCTACATGCTCGGCTGGGGCGTGCCAACCTTCGACGGCCTCTACATGCTGCAGTCGCTGGTGCGCACCAAGACCACCGGCGCCGACGGCAGCTTCAACCAGGGGCGCATCAGTGACAAGAAGCTGGACGACATGATCGACCAGATCAAGGTCGAGACCGACACGAAAAAGCGCGACGCGCTGCTGAAGCAGTCGCTGGAGATAACGCGCGACCAGTACTACTACGTGCCGCTGCATTACCAGATGCGGCCCTGGGCGAT
>DASXRW010000315.1:0-8023 GCA_036506355.1 Burkholderiales bacterium | reverse complement strand
GCCAGCGCGCCGACGCGGCGCGAGATGCGCATCAGCGCCACGGAATCGAGGTAGCGCCCGCGCTCGACGCGGTTAGCGACCATGCTCGGCGAATGCAGCGAGCGCCTGCTCGAAACAGGCGAGCGGCGCGCGCGCGATGCCGGCGCCCACCTGGCCGACACCGGCGCGCCGATGCGCGATGCCGGTGTTGATCGCCGGCGTAATACCGGTCTCGACCACGCGGCGGACGTCGATGCCGGTCGGCGTGCCCTCGAACTCGAGCGCCGGAATGGTCCATCTCGGGTTGCGCGCGGCGGTGATTTCCGCCATGGCGCGGGTGTAGCCGAGCGCATCCTGGAAGCCGCCCGCGCCGACGAAGCCGGCGACCGCCGGCGCCGCCGCCATCGCAAAGGCGCCCAGGCCGACGGCCTCTAGGATCGCCGAGTCGCCCATGTCCGGGTTCGCATCCGCGGCGCTGTAGCCGGGGAAGTAAAGGCCCTGCGGCATCTCGACGGGCGCCGTGAACCAGCGCTCACCGAGCGCCGACACGCGGATGCCGAAGTCGGTGCCGTTGCGGCACATGCTCGTCACCACGGTCGAATGCGCAATGCCCTGCACCGGATCCAGGATGCACTTCCCCATCGCCATGCCGACGTTGAGGAAGAACTGGTCGTTGCCGGCGATGAATTCGAGCGCGCGCGCGACCGCTTCCGGATTTCCCGAGCGAGCCAAACCCGGGGCGAGCGCGCGCAGCAGCAGCGAGGTGCACGCGACATTGCGCTGGTGCATTTCGTCGCCCATGGCAAGGCCGCGCCCGATGAGCGCGCTCAGAGAAATCGGGTTGGCGCGCAACGCCCGGTCGAGCAAAGGACCGAACTCGTCGCGCAGCCAGGCGAGGCGCGCCAGCACCTCGGCATCGTTGCCGCCGAAGCGCATCACCTTGCCCAGGCCTTCGTTGATCGTGCAGCGCGCGCTGTTGCCGAAGGCGCGGTTCTCGACCACGAGCAGCGGCTGGCCGCGCGTGGTGATGCCGGTCATCGGGCCGACCGCCCCGAAGTGGTGGTTCGGCGCGAAGCGCACGCCGCCGCGCTCGGCCAGGCGCTCGGCCGCGGCGAGGTCGGGCGCCCAGCCTTCGAACACGATCGCGCCGCACACGGCGCCCCGCAGCGGCCCGCACATGCGCTCCCATGAGATCGGAGGTCCGGCATGCAGGATCAGGCGCTCGGCGTCGAGCTCGCCGATGAGCTCGCCGGCGCGGCGCACGCCGACGAGCACCGGGTCGGCGGCGAAGATGCGGCGCAGCGCTTCGGCGTTGGCGTGCTCGATCTGCCCGGCGCGCTCGTCCAGCGTTGAGAGCAGATCGTGGAATTTGGAAGGTGGGCGCCAGTCAACGTGCACGACCGGCACGCCGTTGAGGGCGAGATCACGGCCGAAGCCCGCGAGCCCGATGTTGACGACTCGCAGCGGTCCCGCGAGCAGCGGATGCATCTACCGCCGCGCGCGCCAGCGCAATTGCGGGTAGCGCTCGCGCGGACCGGAAGGCGCGAGATAGGCCGGCGCGACGGCTTCGAGCGCGTGGCGCTCGAAGCCGAGCGGCCAGTCGGCGCTTGTCGTGTTCGGCACCTGCATCGAGCGATAGTTGTCGCGTGTCATCAATTGGCCGGGGAGCTTCTCCAGCATCCAGGCCTGCAGGTAGGAAAGCCGGTCCGGAAGGCCGATCACCAGGCGCCGCCGGTGCGTGAACGCGCAGACCAGCTCGACCAGCTCCTTCAGCGTGTATTCGCGCGGACCCCCGAGGTCGTAGCGCTTGCCGAAGGTTTCGGTATCCGCGAGCGCGAGCGCCATGGCGCGCGCGACGTCGCCGACGTAGACCGGCTGGAAGCGCGCCTTCGGGCAAGGCACCGCCAGCACCGGCAGGAAGCGCGCCATCGTGGCGAAGCGGTTGAGAAACTTGTCTTCCGATCCGAACACGACCGAGGGACGGAACACGGTGACCTGCAGATCTTCGGCGTCGAGCACCGCCTGCTCGCCCTTCGCTTTCGAGCGCTGGTACTGCGACGGCGCATCGTGCGCTGCGCCGAGCGCGCTCATGTGCAGCAGGCGCTTCACGCCCGCGGCGCGGCAGGCGGAAACCACCGACAGCGGCAGCTCGACGTGCGCACGCGCGAAGTCGCCATGCAGGATGCCGACGAGGTTGACGACGGCGTCTTGTCCGCGCACCAGGCGCTCGAGAACGCCGCGCGCGTTGATGTCCGCCTCGACCACGTCGACGGTGGGCAGCAGGATCAGGTGCTTGGCGCGCTCGCGGCGGCGCGAAGGAACCGTGACTATCATGCCGCGCCGCGCGAGCTCGGCAACCAGGTGCCGGCCGACAAAACCCGATCCTCCCAGGACCAGCACCTGGTTGAGCTTCATTCCGGCAATTCGTCCTCGGCCGGCTCGGCGCCGCTGCGCGGCGCGATGGTGCCCAGGCGCGCCTTGAGCGGCGAGACCTGCTTCTGGATCAGCGCGGCGTAGAACACCGCGTTCGCCATCACTTTCTTGACGTAGTCGCGCGTCTCGGGGAAGGGGATCGTCTCGGTGTAGATCGCGCCTTCAAGGGGGCGGCTCTCGTCGCGCCAGCGCCGTGCGCGCGACGGGCCGGCGTTGTACGCCGCCGAGGCGAGCACCGGGTGGCCGAGCTGATCGAGCACCAGGCGCAGATACCCGGTGCCGAGCGTCACGTTGGTCTCGACCTCGGTGACGCCCTTCCTCTGATAGTTGCGCAGACCGATCTTCTGCGCGACGAAGCGCGCGGTGCGCGGCATCACCTGCATCAGGCCCGCCGCGCCGGCGGCGGAGCGCGCATCGGTGATGAAGCGGCTCTCCTGGCGCACGAGACCGAGCACCCACGCCTCGTCGAGGTCGTAAGTCTTGGCGTACTCGGTGAACACCTCGCGGTAGGGCAGCGGATAGCGCAGCGCGAAGTTATGCGAGCGCACCGTGCGATCGGCCGCCTGGATCGAGCGGTCCCAGATCTCGGCGCGGCGCGCGAACTCGGCCGCGGCCAGCAGCTTCGGATCATCGAAGTAGCGGATGCTGAAGAGCCATTCGCGCACGCCCTCGGTGCGCATGCCAAGACGAATCAGTTCCAGCGCGCGCGCCAGCCCGGGGTCCTGGCGCGCGGCGTCGACTTCCGCTTCGGTGGGAACGTAAATCGACTCCGGCAGCGTGGAGACGTAGCCGAGCTCCTCGGCGGCGAGCAGCCCGTAGAAATCGGTCTGGCCCGCGATCCGCAGGAAGTAGGCGCGGCTGCCGGTGGCTTCGCCCTGGGCCGCGAGCGCGCGGCCATACCAGTAGGTCCATGCGGATTCATGGCGCATGGTCGCGGGCATCAGGTCGATCGTCTCGTGCACCGTGTCCCAGCGACCGGCGCGCAGCGCCGCGCGCACTTTCCACGCGAGCTGGTCCTCGTCGAGGCGCGTGCCGGCATGCGCAAACCACTTGAGCGCATCGGGATGGTGTTCGCGCGCCGCCTCGTAGGCGATCCGACCCCAGAGATAGCGCACGTCAGCTTCCGGCAGCTTGGACGCGAGCCGGCTCTCGAGCATTTTGGCGGCCGCTTGGGGCTCGTTGCGCGCATAGCGCAGGAGTGCGAGCAGCACGACTTCGCGCACCGGCCGGCGCTCGACGCTCTTCGGCAGCCGGTCGAGCAGGCGCTTGGGCTGGCGCGCGGCTTCGGCGAGCATGCGCTCGTCGGGCGAATCGACCTTCTCTAGGTAGCCGAGGGTGGTCTTCGCCGCGGTGATTTGTCCTCGGGCAAACAGCAGGCGCACGCGACGCCAGACGTCGGTGACCGTGACGCGCTCGTCGTCGAGCATCAGCTGGACGAGCTTGGCGCAACCGTCGGGCAGCTCTTGCGGCTCGAGCCACATCCAGTCGGCATCGGCGAGCGTGGTTTCTTCACCGCGCTGTGCAGCCATCAGCGAGGCATAGCAGCGCACCTCGAGATCGTCGCGCGGATACAGCACGAGCTGGCGCTCGAACTCGGACCAGTCGGCGCGCTTGCCGAGCACTTTCAGCCAGTCGCCGCGCAGCACCTCGGCGACGTAAGTATTGTTGTGCTCCTCCAGGAAGGCGTGCACTTCCCTGGTCGGCGTGTCCTCCAGCCGCATCGCGACGCGCCAGTAGTCGATCCAGGGGTCGAGCAGATGGCCGTCGAGCTTCTTCGCGAAGCGCGCGAACTTGAGCGCGTCGCCCGCGCGGTAGGCGTCGTAGGCGCCGAGCACCGCATCGTCGTTCGCCGCAAGCGCAAGCGGCGCCGCGAGGAGCGCAGCCGCCGCCAGGAGATTGCGGAAATGCTTAAAAATCATAAAACTGCCCATATGCCCCAAGAGCCGGCCCCACTTAAAGACTGGCGCAAAGCCCAGCGCGAGAAGCTCGTCCGCGCGCGAATGGCGCTGCCCGCGGCGACGCTCGATGCCTTTCGCCGGCGGATCGACGGTTATCTGGAGCTCTCATTCCCCGGACTTGCCCGTTGCCGCCTCGCTTTTTGTTGGCCGATCAAAGGCGAGTACGACGCCCGCCATTTTGCCAGAACGCTGCGCGAGCGGGGTGCGTTGACCGCGCTGCCGGTCGTCGTCGCGCAAAAAAAACCTCTTGTGTTCCGCGAATGGCATCCTGGAGTCGCCCTCGCCACCGGCCCACTGGATATTGCCTATCCGGTGAGCTCACCCGAAGTCCAGCCGGACGCGGTGATTTTACCGATGAACGGTTGGGATGCTCAGGGCTACCGGCTCGGCTACGGCGCGGGCTTCTTCGATCGGACGCTCGCGAGCCTCGCCAAGCGCCCGGTGACGATCGGAGTTTCCTACGAGGCGGCGCGGCTCGACACCATCTACCCGCAGGCCTGGGACATCCCAATGGACTACGTGGTGACCGAGCGCGGGATTTATCGCCGCGATCCCGAGGGACTTTCGTACCTCGGCGAGCCGCAGCGCGGCGAGGGCAGCGCGCTGGCGTCGCCCGTGTGCTATCTCGGCGAAGTCGAGCGCTAGACGAGGAACAGGCGGTACGCCGGGTTGCGCGTCTCGTCGGCGTACGGGTAGCCGAGCTTGCGCAGGAACGCGGTGAACTGGCGCATCTCGTTCTTCGGCACCTGCATGCCAACCAGCACCCGGCCGTAGTCGGCGCCGTGGTTGCGGTAATGGAACAGGCTGATGTTCCAGTCGCTCCGCATGTTCTCGAGGAACTTCATCAGCGCGCCGGGGCGCTCGGGAAACTCGAACCGATAGAGCAGCTCATGCTTCGCAAACGGCGCGCGACCACCGACCATGTGGCGCACGTGGAGCTTCGCCATCTCGTTGTCCGATAGATCGAGCGTGGTGAGCCCATGGCGCCGCAGGTTGCGGACGATCTTCGCGGTTTGCGCGCGCCCGTCGACCTCGATGCCGACGAAGATGTGCGCTTCCCGAGAATCGGCGATACGGTAGTTGAACTCGGTGATGTTGCTGCCGCCCAGCGTGGCGCAGAACTTCTTGAAGCTGCCCGGACGCTCGGGGATGGTGACCGCGAGCACCGCCTCGCGATGCTCGCCGAGCTCGGCTTCTTCGGCGATGAAGCGCAGCCGGTCGAAGTTGGTGTTGGCGCCGGAAGCGACGGCGACCAGCGTCTTGCCGCGCACGCCGTGGCGCTCGACCCAGGCTTTCGCGCCGGCGACGCCGAGCGCGCCCGCGGGCTCCAGCACGACGCGCGTGTCCTCGAACACGTCCTTGATCGCGGCGCACATTTCGTCGGTATCGACGAGCACCACATCATCGACCAGCGCCCGGCACAGGCGGAATGTCTCGCGCCCCACCTCCTTGACCGCGACGCCGTCGGCGAACAGGCCCACGTGGTCGAGCTTGATGCGCCTGCCCGCCTTCAGGGAGCGCGCCATGGCGGCGGCATCGACCGGCTCGACCCCCACGATGCGCACCGTCGGCCGCACGCGCTTCACGTAGGCAGCGATGCCCGAGATCAGCCCGCCGCCGCCGATGGGCACGAAGATCGCGTCCAGCTCCCCAGGATGCTGCCGCAGGATCTCCATGCCGATCGTGCCCTGCCCGGCGATGACCTCCGGATCGTCGTAAGGATGCACGAAAACAAGGCGCCGCTTGCGCTTGATGCGCAGCGCCTCCTGATAGGCCTCGGCATACGAATCGCCGTAAAGGCGCACCTCGGCGCCGCGCGAGCGCACTGCGTCGACCTTGATGCGCGGCGTCGTCACCGGCATCACGATCACCGCGCGGCAGCCCAGGCGCTGCGCCGAGAGCGCCACGCCCTGCGCATGGTTGCCGGCGCTCGCCGCGATCACGCCGCGCGCAAGGCGCGCGCGCGGCAGCGCGGCCATCTTGTTATAGGCGCCACGCAGCTTGAACGAGAATATCGGCTGCAGGTCCTCGCGCTTGATGAGGAGCGCGTTGCGCAGCCGCGCCGAGAGCGCGCGGGCGGGCTCGAGCGGCGACTCGAGCGCCACGTCGTAGACGCGCGCCTTGAGAATGCGCTCGAGATAGTCGGGGCGTTTCACCCGCAAAATCTAGCATGGACCCACTCGCCGCCCTGTTTGCGGCCAGCTTTGTCGCGGCGACGCTCTTCCCGCTGCCCTCCGAGGCGGCGCTCTTCGCCTATCTCAAAGCGCATCCCGAGCATGTGGCGCTCGGCGTCGCCATCGCGACTATTGGCAACACCGCGGGCGGCATGACCACTTATCTCATCGGTCGGCTGCTGCCGAATCGTCAGCTGAATGCGCGCGCAGTCCATGTGCTCCACAGATGGGGCGCGCCGGCGACCTTCTTTGCCTGGCTGCCGGTGGTGGGCGATGCGCTGTCGGCCGCGGCGGGCTGGCTGCGCGTGAACTGGCTCGCCGCGCTTGTCTTCATGGCCGCGGGGCGCCTGTCGCGCTACATTGTGGTCGCGGCCCTCGCATGATCGATTTCCGCTTCATCCGGCAACGCGCGCGCCAGCTCAAGATCGAGCTGATTGCCCTCGCGCTCGCGGCGCGCCATCCGCACACCCCGTGGTACGCGAAGCTGGTCGTCGCGGGCTGCGTGGCGTACGCGCTGACGCCGGTGGATTTCATCCCGGATGCGATCCCGGTCGTGGGATTGATCGACGACCTGATCTTCATCCCGCTCGCGATCGCGCTCGCGGTGCGGTTCATCCCTGCCCCCGTGCTCGCCGACTGCCGCGCCCGCTCGCAGGAGATCGAGGCGCGCGCGCCGCGCCTCGGCCGCGCCGCATGGCTCGTGATTGGCGCCGCCTGGCTCACCTTAGTGGTGCTGGTCGCGGTCTGGACCATCGGCTGATGCGCACGCCGGTCGGCATCGTGGGTGCGGGACCCGCCGGCCTGCTGCTCTCGCATCTGCTGCACCTCGACGGCATCGACTCGGTGGTGATCGAATCGCGCAGCCGCCAGGAGATCGAAGCGACGATCCGCGCCGGCGTGCTGGAGCAGGGCACGGTGGACCTCCTCAAGCAAAGCGGCGTCGGCGGCCGCATGCAGCGCGAGGGCTTCGTGCACAACGGCATTTATCTGCGCTTCGCCCGCGCGAGCCACCGCATCGATTTCCCGAGCCTCACCGGCGGCCGCGCGATCACGGTCTATGCGCAGCACGAGGTGATCAAAGACCTGGTCGCCGCGCGGCTCGAAGCGGGAGGCAAACTGCTGTTCGAAGTGAAGGACGCCGCGGTCTACGACCTCGATACCCAGGTGCCGAAGGTGCGTTTCCGTCGTGGCAGCAAGGTCGAAGAGCTGGAATGCGATTTCATCGCCGGCTGCGACGGCTTCCACGGCATCACGCGGCCCTCGATCCCCTCGCGCATGCGCCACGAGTTCACACGCGTGTATCCATTCGGCTGGTTCGGCATCCTGGTCGAGGCGCCCTCTTCCACGGATGAGCTGATCTACGCGCATCACGAGCGCGGCTTCGCGCTCGTCAGCACGCGCTCGCCGCAGATCCAGCGCCTCTATCTGCAGTGCGATCCGGACGACGAGGTGAAGAACTGGCCCGACAGCCGCATCTGG
>DASXRW010000314.1:0-2612 GCA_036506355.1 Burkholderiales bacterium | reverse complement strand
TTCGCGCAAGGCACGATCAAGATCGCGATCCTCGGGCCGATGGCCTTCGTGCAGGGGGAGAACCACTGGGCCGGCGCCGAGATGGCGCGCGACGAGATCAACAAGGCGGGCGGCATCAACGTCGGCGGCAAGCGCATGCAGATCGAGCTCGTCCGCGCCGACACCAACGAGATCCAGTCGGTGCCCGATGCCACCAACGCCATCGAGCGCGTCATCACGCGCGACAAGGCGGACTTCCTGATCGGCGGCTTCCGCTCGGAGGCAGTGCTCGCCATGCAGGAAGTGGCGATGGACTACAAGAAGCTCTTCCTCGGCGCCGGCGCCGCGCATTCCAAGCTCGGGCTGAACGTCGAGAGTAACTACGAGCGCTACAAGTATTGGTTCCGCGTCACGCCGGTGAAGGACGTCGATCTGGTGCGCACGCTGTTCGCGGTGCTCGGCACGGTTGGACAGCAGATCCGCACCGAGCTCAAGACCGACGCGCCCAAGGTGGCGATCCTCGCGGAGAAGGCGGTGTGGACCGAGGCGCTGGTCGCCGCCGCGCAGAGGAACCTTCCCGGCATGAAGATGGAAGTGGTCGGCACCTGGCAGCCCTCGGCGACCGCCACCGACGTCACCGCCGAGCTCTCCGCAATCGACCGCAGCGGCGCGCACATCGTCTTCACCATGCTGTCGGGCCCGGTGGGCATCTCGGTAGGGCGCCAGATGGGCGAGCGCAACATGAAGGCGGTCGCCTGGGGCATCAACGTCGAGGGGCAGAAGGAGGAGTTCTGGCAGGCGACGGCCGGCAAGGCGCAGTACGTCTCGACGCTCGATACGTACTCGGAGATCGAGATGACGCCGAAGACGATTCCCTTCGTGCGTGCCTTCAGGGAGCGCTACAAGAAGGCGCCCACCTACAACGCGGCCACTTACGACGCGATCATGATCCTGAAGAGCGCGATCGAGCAGGCCGGTAGCACGGATGCCGACAAGCTCGTGCCGGTGATCGAGAAGATCGAGCACGTCGGCACCGCCGGCACCGACACTTTCGACAAGCGCCACGACCTGGTGTGGGCCGTGGGCAAGACCGCAGGCATCGCGGTGCAGTGGCAGGACGGGAAGAAAGTGCCGTTCTGGCCGCCCAACATCAAGGGCATGCAGCCCTTCAAGATGCCGGCGCGCTAGCGCCATTTGCTTCAAGACATTCTCGTAACGGGCCTCGTCAACGGCGGCGTCTACGCGCTGCTCGCGGTCGGCTTCTCGCTGATCTTCGGCGTCGCGCGCATCGTCAACATCGCGCATACGGCCTTCTACATGCTGGCCGCCTACTGCTTTTACGCGCTGCTGGTGAAAGGCGGGCTCGGCTTTGCCGCTGCCGCCGTGATCTCGGTCGTCGCCGTAACACTGCTGTCGGTGCTCTGTTACCGGCTGGTGATCGAGCCGGTGCGCGAGCACGAGGCGGCCGTGCTGATCGCGACCATCGCGCTGGCGCTCATCTTCCAGGAGCTGATGCTCTTCAGCTTCGGCGGCCATTACCTCGGCATCCCGTCCACGCTCGAGGGCGGCGTGCGCGTGCTGGGCGTAAGCATCCCGTACCAGCGGCTGCTGATTCTCGTGGTCGCGGCGGCGATGCTCGCCATCGTCTGGTTCGTGCTTTACCGCACGCGGCTCGGGCTCGCCATCCGCGCCACGGCGAACGACCTCGAGGTGGCGAACCTGATGGGCATGAACGTGCAGCGCATTGCGATGGCGACCGTGGCGCTCTCGGTGGCGCTTGCGGCCGTGGCCGGCGTGGTGGTGGCGCCGGTATTCGTGGTCGATCCTTTCATGTGGCTCGCGCCGCTCGTCACCATGCTCGCGATCGTCGTGCTCGGCGGCCTGGGCAGCATGAAGGGCAGCCTGATCGGCGCGCTCGTCATCGGCTACGTCGAAGCCATCACCGTATTCGTGCTGCCCGCGGGCGCGTATCTCAAGGGCGCCGTAGCGCTCGCGATCATGGTGGCCGTGTTGCTGGTGCGCCCCGAGGGTCTGTTTGGCGTCGCCTTCGAGGAGGAGCGCTGATGTATCTCGCGCGGCGCGCGTGGGCCGAGCTGCGCAATGAGATTTTCGTTCTTCCCTCCCGCACTGCGGTGCTCATCTGGGCGCTCGCGCTGCTCGCGCTGCCGGTGGTGTATAGCGACGCGTACGTCCTGCGCATCCTGACGATGACCTGCATCTTTGCGATCTTCGCGGCGAGCTGGGATCTGCTCGCTGGCTACACCGGGCAGGTGAACTTCGGCCATGCGCTGTTCTTCGGCGCGGGCGCCTATACCTCCGCGCTGATGTCGCACAAGCTCGGCATCACGCCCTGGGCGACGATCTGGGCGGGCGCCGCGGTCGCGGCCTTGTTCGGCTTCGGCGCGGGTTACCTGTGCCTGCGGCTGCGTGGCTCGTACCTGTCGCTCGCCACGCTCGCCTTCCCGCTGATCGGGCTCGGGCTGCTGTTTGCGTTTCCCGATTTCTCCGGCGGCGAGCTCGGCATCTCGGGCCTGCGCCGGCTCGCCTCGACGCCGAGCGCGAATTACTACGTGGCGGCCCTCTCGATGCTCGCCGTCGTGTTCGGTCTGTGGGCGATCGCCGACTCGAGATTC
>DASXRW010000313.1:0-8267 GCA_036506355.1 Burkholderiales bacterium | reverse complement strand
CGTCGGCGTGTCCTGGCAGCGGTCGTCGCTTGGGGCATCTACATCTTCTCCGGGGCGCTGACGCCAATCAGCGACAGCCCGTTGGCCAGCGTTTGGCGGACTGCGGCGCAGAGCGCGAGTCGCGCGCCGCGCAGCTCCTCGCCGTCGACGAGGATGCGCTCGGCATTATAGTAGCTGTGGAACTGCGCAGCGAGTTCGCGCAGGTAGAAGGCGATGTCGTGCGGCGCCGCCTCGAGCGCCGCCTTCGCCAGCGTCTCGGGAAATTCATCGAGCAGCCGCGCGAGCGCGGCTTCGCGCTCGCTCTTCAGTAAATCGAGCCGCGCGCGCGCCAGTACGGAAGCGTCACCGCCCCACTGCGCGAACACGCTGCACACGCGCGCATGCGCGTACTGCACGTAGTACACCGGGTTCTCGTCAGTTGTCTTTCGCGCGAGGTCGACGTCGAAGACGAACTCCGAATCGGCCTTGCGCGACACGAGGAAGAAGCGCACCGCATCGCGCCCGACCCAGTCGATGAGATCGCGCAGTGTGACGTAGGAGCCGGCGCGCTTGGAGATCTTCACTTCGGCGCCGCCGCGCATCACTTTCACCAGGCTGTGCAGCACGTAGTCGGGGTAATTTTTCGGGATGCCGACGTTCAGCGCCTGCAGCCCGGCTCGCACGCGCGTCACGGTGCTGTGATGGTCGGTCCCCTGCACGTCGATCACGCGCTTGAAGCCGCGCTGCCATTTCGTGAGGTGGTAGGCCACGTCCGGCACGAAGTAGGTGTAGCTGCCGTCGGATTTGCGCACCACGCGGTCCTTGTCGTCGCCGTACTCGGTGGTGCGCAGCCACAGCGCGCCGTCCTTCTCGTAGGTCTTGCCGTTCGCGGCGAGTGCCTTCACCACCGCGTCGACCTTGCCTTCGGTGTAGAGGCTCGACTCGAGGTAATAGACGTCGAACTTGACGCCAAAGGCCTGCAGGTCGGCATCCTGCTCCGCGCGCAGATAGCGCACCGCAAAGCGGCGCACGGCGTCGACATCGTCCACATCGCCTTTGAACTCTCGAGCGATGTCCTCGATGTATTCGCCGGCATAGCCCTCAGCCGGCCAGCCGGGTTCGCCAGGCCCGATGCCGCGCGCGCGCGCCTGCACCGACCACGCGAGCTTGTCGATCTGGGCGCCGGCATCGTTGTAATAGAACTCGCGCGTGACCTTGTGTCCCTGCGATTCGGCGAGTGCCGCGATGGCATCGCCCAGGGCTGCCTGCCGGCCGTGGCCGACGTGCAGCGGGCCGGTCGGGTTGGCAGAGACGAATTCCACTTGCACCGGCTCGCCCTTGCCGGACTGCGAGTGACCGTAGCGGGATTTCTGCTCCAGGACGCGCGCAATCACGCCCAGGCGCGTGTCGGCCCTGAGGCGAAAGTTGATGAACCCCGGGCCGGCGATCTCGGGGCGCTCGAAGTTCTCCCCCAGCACGGCGTCGGCGATTTCGCGCGCCAGCTCGCGGGGATTGCGCTGCAGCGGCTTTGCAAGCTGCAGCGCGATGTTGGTGGAGAAATCGCCGTGACCCGCCTGCTTGGGTCGCTCCACCAGAATCGGCGCGCCGGCGTGCTCGGGCGCCACCTTCTCGAGCGCCGCGCGCAGCGCCGATTCGACCGCAGTCTTGGGATCGGCCGCCATCAGTCGAACTCGAGCGGATCGACGTCCAAATGCCAGCGCACGCTGCGCTGCGCAGTCTCGAACAGCCGCGCACTCAAAGCCGAAAGATAGGCCTGCAAGGCGGGCCGGGACGAGGACTGGATGATGAGCTGCGCGCGCTCGAACCCGGCGCGGCGCGTCATGACATGCGGTATCGGATCGAAGAGGTGCACTTCCGCCGGTGGTTCGGCCAGCTCCCGCGCCTCGCGCAGAAAGGCCATCGCGCGCTCGAGCTGCGGCGCTTCGGCGCGCAGCGCCGCTTCGAATACGTAGGGTGGAAAGCCGGCGGCTTTGCGCTCGGCGAGCTGCGATTCGGCGAAGCCCGCAAAGTCGTGGCTTGCCAATGCGGCGAACAGCGGATGGTCGGGATAGCGCGTCTGCACCAGCACTTCGCCCGGCTGCTCGCGGCGGCCGGCACGCCCGGCTACCTGCGAAAGGACCGCGAACAGGCGCTCGGCCGCACGATAGTCGGTGGACAGCAGCGCCGTGTCGGCGTTCAGGACGCCGACGAACGTCAGGTTCGGAAAATCGTGCCCCTTGGCGAGGAGCTGCGTGCCCACGAGGATGTCGCCCTCGCCGCGCCGGATGCCTTCCAGCGTGCGCGAAAGCTCGGCGCGCCGGCGTGCGCTGTCGCGGTCGATGCGCACGATGCGCGCGTCCGGAAAGCGCAGCGCCAGCGTTTCTTCGACGCGCTGCGTACCGCGGCCCATCACCTTGAGGTCGACGTTGCCGCAGGTCGGGCAGGCGCGCGGGATCGGCTGCACCGCACCGCAGTGGTGGCAGTGCAGTCGCCGGTCCGGCGCGTGGAGCACGAGGCGTCCGGTGCAGCCGGGACATCCGGCGTACCAGCCGCAGGCTTCGCACATGAGGACCGGGGCATAACCGCGCCGGTTGATGAACACCAGGCTCTGTTCGCGCCGGGCCAAGCGGCCGGCGATCGCGTCGAGCACCGGCGCGGTGAATCCCTGCTCGGGCGCATGGGAGCGCAAATCGATCGTGCGTACGAGCGGCAGCCGCGCGCCGGGGGAGGCGCGCTGCGGCAGCTCGAGGCGCTCGTAGCGCCCCTGGCGGAAGTTGTACCAGCTCTCGAGCGACGGCGTCGCGCTGCCGAGCACCACCGGGCAGCCGGCAAGCTTGGCGCGATACACGGCGGCATCGCGCGCGGAATAGCGCAGGCCCTCCTGCTGCTTGAACGAGCTGTCATGCTCTTCATCGACCACGATCAGCGCGAGATTCGGCAGCGGCGCGAGAACGGCGAGCCGCGTGCCGAGGATGATGCCGGCCTCGCCGCGCGCCGCCTCGAGCCAGGCCGTGGTGCGCGCGATGTCCTCGAGTGCGCTGTGCATGAGCGCGAGGCGCGCTTCGGGGAATGCTTCGCGAAAGCGCGCCTCGAGCTGCGGCGTCAGGCTGATCTCCGGCACGAGGACCAGCGCCTGGCCGCCCTGCTCTAGCACTCGCGCAATGAGGTGCAGGTAAACCTCGGTTTTACCGCTTCCGGTGACCCCGTGCAGCAGCACCGTCGCGAATCGGCCGAGCTTCTGGGCGATCGTTTCGACTACGCGGGCCTGGTCCGGAGCGAGCACGTGCGTCGGGGCGAAACGAGCCGAGGCCGTGAACGGCGCGCCATTGAGCGTTTTGCGCGGCAACGGCTTGACGGAACGCAGTCGCGGCGGCAGCGCAGCGATCACCGTCTCGCCGAGCGGACGTTGGTAGTACGAGGAGAGGAAGCGCATCAGCTCGAGCCATTCGGCGGGAAGGCGCGGCGCGTCGCTGCGCACATCGACGATCGCTTTCAAGCGATCGAGCGCGAGCTCGCTCGCGCTTTCGGCGTCGATCACGACGCCGGTGTGATTGCGCCGGCCGAGTTGCACGGTCACGCGATCGCCCGACGCGACGCTTGCGCCTTCCGGCAACGCGTAATCGAAGAGCCGTGGCAGCGGCACGTCCAGCGCCACCCGCACGCAGGAATTTCCCCGCTCGGGCAAGGACTTAGAATTTGTGGATAAAACTGTGGGTAAGCGCTTCATACCTGCGTAACACAGTCCATCGACCCCAGTTTCGCACAGCGATTCGGCGCTTGAAGGGGTGTTTTGTCTTCTCTTTTCAAGAAGTTATAGCAGCGTAGCTAGGGAACGACGGCAGCGCGGGGCTTTGCCGGGCAAAGGGCCAACTTTGTGCATAAGTCAAGCAGGGCTGTTGCTTTTCGCCAGAACTCTACTGTAAGCGCGCACTTCGTCTACAAGCGCAGCGACTGCCTCGATAGGCGTCTTTTGCGCGATGCCATGGCCGAGATTGAATATGTGCCCGGGTTCAGGCCCGAACGCATCGAGGACGCGGCGCGCGGCGGCGCGCACAGATTGTTCCGGCGCGAAAAGAGTCGCGGGATCCAAATTGCCCTGCAAAGCAACGCGGCCCGCGGCGAGCTTGCGCGCGTGACGCGCATCGGTGCTCCAGTCGAGCCCGACGGCGCTGACACCGCTCGCCATCATTTCGCGCAGCCACGGACTGCCGCCTTTGGTGAAGAGGATCGTTGGCACGGCGAGCGTTTTTACGATCTCGCGCACGTACCTTAGCGAGAAGGGCTCGTAGTCGTCGTACGCGAGGATGCCGCCCCAGGTGTCGAAGATCATCGCGACCTGGATGCCGGCCTCGACCTGCGCCTTCAGGTAATCGGTGACCGCGCGCGCATTGACCTCGAGGATGCGATGAAGCAAATCCGGCCGCGAGTGGCGCATCGTCTTTACACTGCGCCAATCGTCGCTGCCCGAGCCTTCGATCATGTAGCAGGCGAGCGTGAACGGGCTGCCCGAGAATCCGATGAGCGGCACGCGCTCGTGCAGGTCTCGGCGAATCTGGCGCACGGCATCGAGCACGTAGCGAAGCTCTGTCGCCGGATCGGGCACGGCGAGCGCGGCGATCTGGCGCTCGTCGCGCAGCGGCCGCTCGAAGCGGGGGCCTTCGCCCTCCGCGAACTGCAGGCCCAGGCCCATCGCGTCCGGAATCGTCAGGATGTCGGAGAAGAGAATTGCCGCGTCGAGCGGAAAACGCTCGAGCGGCTGTAGCGTCACCTCGGTGGCGAGCGCCGGCGTCTTCGCCAGCGCGAGGAAGCTGCCCGCCCGGGCGCGCGTCGCGTTGTACTCCGGCAGGTAGCGCCCCGCCTGGCGCATCAGCCAGATCGGCGTGTATTCGGTGGGCTGCCGCGCGAGCGCTCGCAGCAGCGTGTCGTTCTTCAAATGAGGCGGTCCGTGATGTACTTCCACTCCGCCGTGCTGACCGGCGTGATC
The DNA here is from genome assembly GCA_036506355.1 of Burkholderiales bacterium. GTDB lineage: Bacteria > Pseudomonadota > Gammaproteobacteria > Burkholderiales > SG8-39 > SCGC-AG-212-J23. The sequence continues at coordinate 3,304 of DASXRW010000313.1, read as the reverse complement.
GACAAGCGGTTGCCCGGGCGCAGCAGGATCATTTTGGCCAGGGGCTTTTGTTGCCGCAGCTCGGCGAGCGGCACGAGCCGCGTCTTGCGCAGCGCGCGTACGTCCACGTTGACCCAGCGGGGCTCGGTTTTTTTCGCCCCTGGATCGTAGTACGGGCTCTTCTTGTCGAACTGGCTGGCATCGGGGTAGGGCGCCGAGGCGACCTCGGCGATACCGGCGATGCCGGGCTCCGGGCAGCTGGAATGGTAGAAGAACACGCCGTCGCCGATGCGCATCTTGTCGCGCATGAAATTGCGCGCGGTGTAGTTACGCACGCCGCTCCAGACGGTCTTCTGACCCGGCGCAGCGAGCACGTCGTCGATCGAGCACTCGTCGGGCTCGCTCTTCATGAGCCAGCAATTCATTTTTTATAGGGTAGAGGAGCGTCCCCCGCTCGTGCCGGTGGGCTCGGCTCCCGAACCCTGGCTAAACAGGGTGGTCGCTTTCCGGTCACATCAGGTTCGTCCACACGCGCCGCAGTTAAGAACGACGGGCGGGGACGATCACAACAGTGACACTAGGGCCGCAACCGAAGGAAGCTATCGGTTCGAGAAATTTGAGCCCTGTCGTGCACAGCAGGGAACAGGAATCTTTTAGAACAACTTTTCCTGTTTTGCAATCGCTTCGTCGAGGCGCGATTCGATCGCGGAGATGCGGCGTTTCGCCTGCCCTATGTCGAAGCCCGCGCCAAGCCTCACGTTTAGCAATTCGTGCGCCACGTTGAGCGCCGCCATCACCGCGATGCGCTCGGCGCCCATCACCTTGCCGGCGCGGCGGATCTCGTTCATCTTGCCGTCGAGATAGGCCACCGCCTGCATCAGCGCCTCGCGCTCGTTGTCCTCGCAGGCCACGCGGTAGGTGCGACCCAAGAGCTGTACCTCGACGGTCTTGGCCGCTTCAGCCATCAACCGGGGAGCCGATTGAGCAGGCCTTCAAGCCGCGATTTGGCGCCGTCGATTTTCTCGTGGAGCCGCTTCGCGTCGTTCTGCGCAGCGGCGAGTTGCTGGCGCAGGTCGCTATTTTCGGCGCGCAGCCGCTCGCACAGTTCGACGAACTGCTCGACCTTCGCCTCCAGCGAGTTGAACTCCGCCTCCACGGCCGCGACTATGTTGCAAATTTCAAGCTGCGTCAAGAAGTAACGACGGCTTTTGCATGTACTTCATGACCTTGCGCGCGGGCCATCGATTAACATGCGTGCGCTACCAGGCGTTCGGGAAACGGGTGAAAAGCCCGTACTGCCCCCGCAACGGTAAGCAGAGAGTCATCTCAGAGTTCTGGCCACGGCGAGCAATGCCGGAAGGTCGAGATGCCATGCCTGCGAGTCCGGAGACCGGCCTGGAAGCCTTCTCAACCACTTATCGGCGTCGGGGAAGACGCCAGGGAGGTTTCACATGCTGCGCCTCATCGCCGGCCTCCTCGCCGGCTTCTGCATTTGCCTTTGCTACGCGCAAGACGACACCGTAGTGATCACCGCCACGCGATTCCCCGACTCCAGGCGCGACCTGCCGGTCGGGGTGACGCTCATCACGGCGGACGACATCCGCAAGAGCGCTTCTTCGAATCTCGGCGACATCCTGGCCCAGTTCGGCCTGCTGCAGATCCGCGATCTCGCCGGCACGCAGAACCCGCAGCTCGACCTGCGGGGCTTCGGCATCACCGGCGATCAGAACACGCTGGTGCTGCTGGACGGCCTGCGGCTCACCGAGAGTGACCTCGAATCCGCGCAGCTCTCGGCGATTCCGATCGAATCGATCGAGCGGATCGAGATCGTGCGCGGCGGCGGCGCGGTGCTCTACGGTGCGGGCGCGACCGGCGGGACCATCAACATCATCACGCGCCGCAATCGGCCCGGTGAATTGCGCGCGCATGCGCTCGGGCGCGCCGGCGGTTTCGGCACCGAGGAGGCGCGCGGCGGCTTCTCGCGGCAGGGCGAGACCTTTGGCGGCGGCCTCGCCGCCTCCTACGAGGACACCGAGGGCTACCGCAGCAACAGCCGCTATCGGCAGCGCAACGCGATCGGGCGGGTCGACGCGCAATTACCCGGCGGCCGCGCGTACCTGAAGATGGGGGTGGATGAGCAGCGACAGCGCCTGCCGGGAGCGCTCACCGAGGCCGAAATCAACGCCGATCCACGCCAGACGCGCACACCGGACGATTGGCGCGAACGCGACGGTGCGCATCTCGCGCTCGGCGGCACGCATAGCATCGGCCGGCACGAAGTGTCCGCCGACCTGGGCTACCGGCAGCGGACCACCAAGGCTTTCTTCGCCGCCTTCGGTGGCTTCTTCACCGATACAGATGCCAATCTGTGGAGCTTCACGCCGCGCGCGAAGCTCGCCTTCGATGCCCTCGGGCGCAAGCACGACCTCATCGTCGGCGCCGACTTCGAGCGCTGGGATTACGACACGCTGAGCGCTTCGAGCCCGTCCACCACGGCGGCGCCGTTTTCGCGGCGCCGGGGCGAGCAGGACAGTGTCGGCTGGTATGCCCAGACGAACTTCTGGGTGGCGCCGCGCACACGCGTGGTGCTCGGCGGGCGCACGCAGCGCATGGCGCAACGCCTTACCGAGGAGGTATTTCCGGTGGACGATCGTCGCACGGCCGACCGCCTGGAAGCCTACGAGGCAGCGCTGCGCCACAGCTTCGGCATCGGCTGGTCGCTGTATGCCAAGTACGGCAAGAGCTTCCGCGTGGCGAATTTCGACGAGAACGCGTGCTTCTTCCCGCCTTGCGCGCCGACCCTGCTCAAGCCGCAAACGGCGCTCGGCTCCGAGCTCGGCTTCGAGTACGAAAGCCGAAGGCTCCGGCTGCGCGCGAGCGTGCACGAGATCCGCCTCGACAACGAGATCTACTTCAGCCCGCTTACCTTCTCGAACATCAACCTCTCGCCGACCGAGCGACGCGGGCTTGAACTTGAGACGCTGTGGCAGACAACGCCCTCGCTGGATCTGCGCGCCGGGCTCGCCTTCCAGCAGGCGCGCTTTCGCTCGGGCGTCTACGGCGGCGTCGATGTCAGCGGCAAGACGGTGCCGCTCGTTCCCGAGGTGCTCGCTACGGCAGGCGGCTCGTGGAGCTTCGCGCCGCGCAGCCGCGTGAATCTGAATGTGCGCCACGTCGGCAAACAGCGCTTCGATAACGATCAGGCGAATAGCTTCCCGCGCCAGCAGCCCGAGTACACGCTGGCCGACGCCAAGCTCGAGCACCGCCTGGCGCCGCGCTGGGAGATCGCGCTCGAGGTGAGGAACCTGTTCGACAAGCACTACTT
>DASXRW010000312.1:0-2797 GCA_036506355.1 Burkholderiales bacterium | reverse complement strand
GGGCGGCTACGGGACGGCTCTCGACTGGCTGGCGAATTCCATCGTCGCGAGCGGCGCCCAGTTGCGACTCGGTGCGGTCGTGAACCGCGTGCAATGGAAGCGCCACGTCGCGACGGTCAGCGGTACGTTCCTCGGCGAGCGCTTCGACGCGAAGGCGCCGCGCGTCATCCTCACGCTGCCGCTGGGCGTGCTGCAAGCGGGTCCGCTGCGCTTCGCGGAGAAGCGCGCCGCGCTCAAAAAGCTTGCCGACGGCCCAGTCATCCGCGTCGCCATGCGCTTCCACACCGCGTTTTGGGAGAAGCGCGCCTCGGGTGTCTCGTTCTTCCATTCGCCCAATGCCCCGTTTCCGACCTTCTGGACCCCTTTGCCGATGCGGGCGCCTTTGCTTACCGCGTGGGCCGGCGGGCCGAAGGCGGCGCGCCTTACCGGTTCATCCACTCGCAAGCTCGTGGACGCCGCGCTCGCCTCCGTGGAGTCTGTGTTCGGCAAAGGGGTCCGCGGTCATTTGGCCGCCGCATACGCGCAGGACTGGATGCACGATCCGTATTCGCGCGGCGGCTACAGCTATGTGCTGGTCGGCGGCAAAGGCGCGCGCGAGGAGCTGGCAGCGCCGCTCGATGACACTATCTTCTTCGCCGGCGAGGCAACCGACAGCGAGGAAGCGGGGACCGTTGCGGGGGCGCTGCGCAGCGGCATTCGCGCTGCCCGGGAAGTTCTTAAATGAGAAAAATAGGGACTGTCCCTATTAAGCGGCTGCTCTTTCGGCGCGCTTTCGTTCGTGTTCCTTGAGGTAGCGCTTGCGCAGGCGGATGGATTGCGGGGTGATTTCGGCGAGCTCGTCGTCGCCGATGAACTCGACCGCGTACTCGAGGGTGAGCGCGATCGGCGGCGTCAGGTCGATCGCCTCGTCCTTGCCCGAGGCGCGGATGTTGGTGAGCTGCTTGGTCTTGATCGGGTTGACCACCAGATCGTTGTCGCGCGCGTGGATGCCGATGATCATGCCCTCGTACACCGGGTCGCCGGGGCTGACGAACATGCGGCCGCGCTCCTGCAGCTTCCACAGCGCATAGGCGACGGCGACGCCATCGTCCTGCGATACCAGCACGCCGTTGCGGTGCTCGTCGAGCTCGCCCTTGGCCGGCGCGTAGTCGTCGAACACATGGCTCATGACTCCAGTACCGCGGGTAAGGGTCATGAATTCGCCCTGGAAGCCGATCAGGCCGCGCGCCGTGATGCGGTAGTCGAGCCGCACGCGGCCCTTGCCGTCGGGCATCATGTCGAGGAGCTCGCCGCGCCGGCGGCCGAGCTCTTCCATCACGGCGCCCTGGTTGGCTTCCTCGACGTCGACCGTGAGCACCTCGTAGGGCTCGCAGCGCACGCCGTCGATCTCCTTGAACACCACGCGCGGCCGCGACACGGCGAGCTCGTAGCCCTCGCGGCGCATGTTCTCGAGCAGGATCGTGAGGTGCAGCTCGCCGCGGCCATGCACGATGAAGGTGTCGGTGTCCGCCGGATACTCGACCCGCATGGCGACGTTGCTCTTGGTCTCGCGCTCCAGGCGCTCGCGGATCTGGCGGCTGGTGACGTACTTGCCTTCCTTGCCGGCGAGCGGCGACGCATTCACCAGGAAATTCATGGTGAGCGTCGGCTCATCCACGCGCAAAAGCGGCAGCGCGTCGGGATGCTCGAGATCGGTGAGCGTGGTGCCGATGCTCACTTCGTCGATGCCGTTGATGAGCACGATGTCGCCGGCTTCGGCTTCTTCGACCTGCTGGCGCTCGAGGCCCTCGAACATCAGCACCTGGTTGACTTTTGCCTTTATGGGCGCCGCCTCCGGCCCATTCAGGACCAGCACCTCCTGCGCCGCGCGCAGCCGTCCGCGCCGGATGCGGCCGATGCCGATCTTGCCGACGTAGCTCGAATAGTCGAGCGAGCAGATCTGGAGCTGCAGCGGCGCGTTGGGATCTTCGTCGCGCATCGGCACGTGCTCGAGAATCGCTTCGAACAGCGGCGCCAGATCGGTTCCGCGCTCTTGGGTGGTGGACGCCCAACCCTCCAGCGCCGAAGCGTAGATCACGGGGAAATCGAGCTGCGCTTCGCTCGCGCCCAGCTTGTCGAAGAGATCGAAGGTCTGGTTGACCACCCAGTCGGGACGCGCGCCCGGCCGGTCGACCTTGTTGACCACCACGATCGGCTGAAGGCCGTGCCCGAGGGCCTTGCGCAGGACGAACCGGGTCTGCGGCATCGGCCCGTCCACGGCGTCGATCAAGAGCAGCACGCCGTCTACCATCGAGAGCACGCGCTCGACCTCGCCGCCGAAGTCGGCGTGGCCCGGCGTATCGACGATGTTGATGTGCGTGCCGCGATAACGGATCGCGCAGTTCTTCGCGAGGATCGTGATGCCGCGCTCGCGCTCGAGGTCGTTCGAGTCCATCACCCGCTCCTCGATGTGCTCGTGCGCGGCGAACGTGCCCGACTGCTGGAGCAGCTTGTCGACGAGCGTGGTCTTGCCGTGGTCGACGTGGGCGATGATCGCGATGTTGCGAAGATTACGCATTGATTTCCAAAACGAAGGTCGCGCATTGTACGCTATGCGAGGTTGCGTGTTGCAGCGCACAAAAAGTAAACTGCGCTTAGACTTCGCCCTTTCTCCTCTCTTAGCAAGTTCCCAACCGCCATGGACACCAAACTGCTGGCAAAGACCGCGGCCGCGATGGTCGCGAAAGGCAAAGGCATCCTCGCCGCCGACGAGTCGAGCGGCACCTGCGAGAAGCGCTTTCAGTCGGTGAAGGTGGAA
>DASXRW010000311.1:0-1864 GCA_036506355.1 Burkholderiales bacterium | reverse complement strand
CAGGTTCTTGATCGACTGGTGCTCGTACTCGGCGCCGATATAGATCTGGGTGGTGATGGCGCAGGCGTTGAGGCGGATGGCGTCCTCGATGTCGACCGCGATCAGCTCGCGCGAGAGCTCGGTGAGGATGCTCTGGCCGCCGGAGCAGCGCAGGACGAGGGCATTGGTCGACGACGCCGGGATCACCGTGCGCAGCGCGCCGCGCGTGCACATCAGCACGTCGGCATAAGGAATCAGCGGCACGATGTTGAGGTCGATGCGCTCGAGACCGGTCGTCGGCCCCTGGAAATAGCCGTGATCGAACGCGAGCATCACGGTGCGGCCCGAAGCCGGGTTGAAGATGCGCGCCAGGCGGTTCTGCATCCCCCAGTCGAGCGCACCTGCGCCCTTGAGGTAGAAGGGCCGGTTCGTCTGCGGGATGCCGATGCCGAAGTCCTTGCCTTCTTTGATATCGTCTTTGTCAGCCATAATTTCTACCTTACCATGTACGCCGTCATTTGTTTCGACCGTCCAGACTCGGCCGCGCTGCGCGATGCGCATCGCGCCGCCCATCAGGAATTTCTCAAAACCCATTCAGAGAAAATCGTCTTCGGCGGCCCACTGAAGAGCACCGCCGACGGCCCGAGCACCGGCGCGCTGATCGTGGTGAACTGCGCTACGCGGCAGGAAGCCGAAGCCTTCATCGGCGCGGACCCGTTCTACCGTAGCGGCGTGTATGAAAGCGTCTCGGTGCGCGCCTTCAAGCAGGTTTTTCCGCAGAGATGAAGCGCTCCACCTTGCGCGGCAGGCCGAGCTTGGCGCCTTCGCGCTCCAGCACGGCGTCGAACCGAGCCGCGTCCTTCACGCCTTCGTAAACCTCCATATACGTCGCCGGGTCGTCGCGCCGGTGCATCCAGCGCCCGCGCACGCCGCATTCGCGCTCGATCGCGGCGAAGAGACGCTCGACGCCGGCGCGCACCTCGCCGAGCCGCGCGGGATCCACCTTGTAATAGACGTAGTAGTTCAGATCGGCAGGACGGCGAGGAGCTCGCTGCCGCCCTCGGCGGCCGCGACATCGACTACTGTGCCGCCGTTGAACTCCGCTCCGGGCTGGAGCGCAACACCGGCCGGAGCTCGCGCGTGCACCATGCGGCGCTTCACCTGGCCGCGGTACTGCGCGCGCGCGACGATCTCCTGTCCCGGATAGCAGCCTTTGCGGAAGTCGACGCCGCCGAGCGCCTCGAAGTTGACCATCTGCGGCACGAACTGGTCCTGCGTCGCGCGGGTGATCAGCGGACGGCCGGCGCGGATCTCCTGCAGCGTCCACTGCGCTTCGTCGGCGTTCGCGGGCTCGTTGAGCTCGGCGGCGGGACCGAGCTGCAGGAAGCGCCGCTCGCCGACGCGCACCGTGGCGATGTTCCCGCGCCACGCCACTTCACGCGGCTCGTAGTCGGCATCCCAGACGCCGAACTGAGCCCAGGCATCGCTCTCGTCGACAATCTTTACGTTCGCGCGCAGCACGAACATGGAAAGGCGCTTCGCGACCGGCGCGGCGAGGTCGCGCGCGAGCTGCAGCCGGAAACCCTGCGGCGACGGGATCACGAGAAAGCTCGCCAGCAGCCGGCCCTTCGCTGAGCACCAGCCCGCAAGCGCCCAGCGCTCGGCTGGAAGGTTTTCGATGTCGTTGGTGAGCTGCGCGTGAAGGAATGCACGCGCATCGCTCCCCGTCACGGAGAGCAGACCATAGCGGGTGAGGCGCGCGCGCTGCATCGTAGAATGCCGATTTTACCGCGCGCCAAATCCTGAAGACCCTTCTCGCGTTCGTGCTGCTCGTCGTCCTCGGCGCCGGTGGTTATGCCGCCTGGTACGTCGCCTCGCCGCTGGA
>DASXRW010000310.1:0-2831 GCA_036506355.1 Burkholderiales bacterium | reverse complement strand
GGGTTGATGTTGCCGGTGGCGGTGATGCAGCCCTTGCCGCCGTTCCTCATGTTGTCGAGCAGGAACACCTCGCTGCCGGCGAAGACGTCGAAGCCTGTCTTCGCGAAGTTGTCGAGCATCGCTTTCGTGTTGTTCCAGTCGCCTGACGAATCCTTCACGCCCGCGACGATGCCCGGGTACTTCGACAGCAGCCGGTCGATCAGGCCGAGCGTGATCGCGACCTGCGAGACCGGCGGGATGTGATACAGGTAGAGCTGCAGGCGCTCGTCGCCGACGCGCTCGATCACTTCGGCGAAGTTTCTATAGAGGCCTTCGTCGGAGACGCCCTTGTAATAGAACGGCGGCAGCATCAGCACGCCGGCGCAGCCGAGCTCGACTGCGGCGCGAGTGAGCTCGATCGAGTCGCTGATCGCGCAGTGGCCGGTGCCGGGCATCAGCGTCGATGGCGAGACGCCGCCCTTCACGAGGGCCTCGAGCAGGCGCCGCTTCTCGGCGACCGACATCGAGTTCGCTTCGCTGTTGGTGCCGAAGATCGCTAGCCCGGCGCAGCCGCTCTTCAGGAGCCAGCGGCAATGGCGCACGAAGCGCTCCTCGTCGGGCGAATAGTCCTTGCGGAAAGGCGTGATGACGGGCGAGAGCACGCCCTCGATGCGCTTCACTTTGTTCAGGGTCGGTTTCATGTCAGTCGACTCATTTAATCTATTTTGGCTCCAGAGGCTTTTACGATCGGCGCCCAGCGTGCCACCTCGGCCTTCAGCATTTTCGCCATGTCCTCCGGCGTGCCGGGGATGATGTTGTATCCGAGATCGGTCATGCGCTTGATGAACTCGGGCGATTTGGCGGCCTGCACTACGCCGGCATTGAGCCGGGCGATGATCTCGCGCGGCGTGGCCGCCGGCACCGCCACCCCGAACCACACGCCGGACTCGTAGCCCGGCACGCCGGCTTCGGCGATCGTCGGCACATCGGGCAGAGCCGGATCGCGCTTCGCGCCGGTCGTGGCGAGCGCGCGCAGCTTGCCCGATTTGATATGCGGCAGAGACGAGGGGATGTTGTCGAACATCATGTTCGTCTGGCCGGCGAGCAGATCGGTCACCGCGGGTCCTGAGCCCTTGTAGGGGATATGCAGGATATCGGTGCCCGTCATCTGCGTGAACATCGCGCCCGACATATGGATGCTGGTGCCGTTGCCGCTCGAGGCGTAGGTCCACTTGCCCGGCTGCTTCTTCGCCAGCGCGATGACGTCCTTGACGCTTTTCGCCGGCACCGAGGGATGCACCACCAGCACGTTGTTGAGCGACACCAGCGGCGCCACCGGTGCGAGGTCCTTGTTCGGATCGAACGGCATCTTGGCATAGAGCGCGGGATTGATCGCCTGGATGCCGCTCGTCGTCATGAGGAGCGTGTAGCCGTCGGGCGCGGCGCGCGCCACCTCCGCGCCGCCGAGGTTGCCGCCGGCACCGGGCTTGTTCTCCACGGTCACCGGCTGACCGAGGATCTTCGTCAGCTCGTGTGCGGTGGCGCGCGAGGCGATGTCGACGGCGCCGGCCGGCGGGAACGGGCAGATCACGTGGATCGGCTTATTGGGATACGACTGGCCCAGGGCCAGCGATGGGAAAAGCAGCGCGATTGCGAACAAACGGAACACCGGGAAACCCTTCGGCGGTAGAGTGCGAGCCGCGAATTATATGGCGGACCTCAACCAGGTAGTCAGCATCGAGGACCTGCGGCAGATGGCGCGCCGGCGCCTGCCGCGGGCGATCTTCGATTTCTTCGACGGCGGCGCGGAGGACGAGGTCACGCTGCGCGAGAACCGCGCGGCCTTCGAGCGCGTGCGCCTGCTGCCCAAGGTGCTGGTCAACGTCGCCAAGGTCGACACCAAAGTAAATATTTTTGGGAGGGAAGCGAGTCTTCCTCTCGCGATCGCGCCGACCGGCGGCATCAGCGCGGGCCGTGCGGGCGCGGAGCTCGCGCTGGCGCGCGCCGCCAAGGCGTTCGGCGTGCCTTTCACGCTGGCGACGCCCGCCGCCTTCACCATCGAGCGCGTCGCCGAGGAAGTGGGCGGGCGGCTCTGGTTCCAGCTCTACGCGGTGCGCGAGCACGAGTTCCGCGAGAAGCTGATCGCCCGGGCGGCCGCGTCCGGCTACGAGGCGATGCTGGTGACGGTCGACCTGCCGGTGTCGGGCAAGCGCGAGCGCGACCCGCGCAACGGCTTCCGCACGCCCTACAACCCGAACTGGCGCAACTCGCGCGACGTGATCTTCAAGCCGGCGTGGCTGCTCGAGATCATCCGCTACGGGCTGCCGGGGATGGCGAACTTCGACGGCTACAAGTTCACCACGCCGCACGGCACCGACATCGCCACCGCGGTGGGACGCGAAATGGATGCGGCGCTCGACTGGGAGGCGATCAAGCGCATCCGCCAGTTCTGGCCGCGCAAGCTCCTGCTGAAGGGCGTCGAGCGTCCCGAGGATGCCGAGCGCGCCGCATCGATCGGCTGCGACGGCGTCGTAGTGTCCAACCATGGCGGCCGGCAGCTCGATGGCGCAGCGCCGACGCTCGATGCCTTGCCGGCGGTGGCGCGAGCGGTGGGATCGCGGATCACGGTGCTGCTCGACGGCGGCGTGCGCCGCGGCGTCGACATCCTGAAAGCCCGCGCGCTCGGCGCGCAGGGCGTGCTGACCGGCCGGGCTACCCTCTTTGGCGCGATGGCCGGCGGCGAGCCGGGCGCGCGGCGCGCGCTCGAGATCCTCGCGAGCGAGCTGCAGCGTTCGATGCAGCTTTGCGGCGTGGCGTCCGTGGCCGAGATCGGGCCGGAGCTGCTGGCGCCG
>DASXRW010000309.1:0-3113 GCA_036506355.1 Burkholderiales bacterium | reverse complement strand
TTGCGGCCCGCGGCGTATTGCTGCTGCGTGTTGCCGTTCGGCAGCGGCTTCGTGTTGGTCTGGCGCAGGCGGTAGAACACCGGATAGGCATCCGGATCGTCGATGGACTTGCCCACCTGGCGCTCCATCACGCGCTTGAAGTTCTCATGCTCGGGGCTCGTGGCGCAGGCCGCGAGCAGCAACAGCATTACGGGCCAGCCTGTTCGCATTCCATCAGCTTCTGCAGCATGCGCCGCGCGGCGAGCGGCGCCGCATCGACCTTGATGTCGATCGCCGCGGCGCCGGGCTTGAGCTCGCGATTGCGCTGCTGCGCCTCGAGCACCGGGATGTCCTCGTTGAAGACGCGCACCATGTCGCCGGAGAAGATGCCTTCCATCTCGGGATCGGCGAGCGCGAAGTTGCGCACGAAGCCGAAGAAATAGTGCGTGGTGCGCTCGGTCTCGGGCGTCGGCGCGCTCAGCGCCATCAGGTCGATCTTGCGGCTCGCGTCCTTGCAGCCGGCGAAGTTGACGCTGTAGCACGGCGGCACGTGCTCGACGATCTGCCAGCGGTCGACGTTCGCCGGAAAGCCGCCGGCCTTCCTGTACAAGGGTGGCGGCGGCCGGTCGAGGATCCAGCGCGTGAGGCGCACCAGGTTCTCTTCGCGCTCGACGGTTGCGGGGAACTCGGTGATCGACGCCGTGCCGATGGAAGTGGCGTGTACGTAGGCGAGGTGGGTGACATCCAGCACGTTGTCCGAAACCAGCTGGTAGTTGCACTTGACGTGGATCTGCTCGGGCTGCGTGAAGGCCCATTCGCGATGATCGGCCCACCACCAGTTGGGAATCAGCGCCGGGTCGGCGCGCTCGGGCCGGCCCATCCAGATCCACAGCCAGCGATAACGCTCCACCAGCGGATAGGCGCGCACGCGCGCCTGCGGCGGCACGCTTTCCTGGCCGGGAATCTGCACGCAGCGCCCATCGGGCGCGAAGAGCAGCCCGTGGTAGCCGCAGCGCAAGTCGTCGCCTTCCAGCCGGCCCATGGATAGCGGCAGGTGCCGGTGGCAGCAGCGGTCCTCGAGCGCCACCGGCTCGCCGTTTTCCTTCCGAAAGAAAACCAAAGGTTCTGCGAGAACCGTTCGCGCGAGCGGCTGGCGTGTCACCTCGGCTGCGCGGGCGGCGACGTACCAGGACTCGCGCAGGAACATCCGTTGTCAGTAGGCCTGCGCGCGCACGACCAGGGCGTTGGCTTCGACGCGGAACGGCTCGGCGCCGCCGGCGGCGGCGAGCCGCTCGGCCACCTTGTCGATCACCTGCTCCGGGTTGGCGCCTTTCTTTTCGAGCAGGAGCGAGCGCGGCGTGCCGCGGATCTGGCCCGTGGCAAAGCTACGAGCGCTCGGGCAATCGACCTGGATCTTCACCTTGTCGATCTCAATGTTGCGAAAGCGCGCACCGTCGAGCAGGCCGCGGATCACGGCCTCGTCGTTGAAGCTGTATGGAATCTTCGAGAAATCCATCTCCGGATCGCCGGGGAAGAGCGCCTGCATCACCTCGCTCGCCGCTTGGGCGTGCGGGTTCAGCTCCAGGCGGTCCCAGGTATTGAAGAGGAGCATCCCGCCCTCCGTGAGGACGCGGCGTATCTCGGCGAAGAGCTTGGGCTTATCCGGGACGAACATGACGCCCAGCGCGCAGACCACGGCGCCGAAGGTCTCGTCCTTGAACGGCAGCGCCGCGGCGTCGGCGAGGCGCCAGTCGATCTTGCCTTTCACCTTGTTGCGCGCATAGGCGAGCATCGCGTCGCTAACGTCCGTGGCGACGAGGCGGAAGTTCGAATCGATTCGTTCGCGCAATCGCTGCGTCACGATGCCCGTGCCGCAGGCGAGCTCCAGGACATCGCCCTTGGGCCGTACCGGCATGCGCTTCACGAGATCGGCGGCCAGCGCGTTGAGCTGCGCCGGGCCGAGAATGCTGTCGTAATACTCCGGAATGGAGCCGCTGAAATCGCGGGCCGTGTCAACCATTGCTTGACCTCCTAACGCGGGGCTTTTTACCCTCCGCCTTCGGCTTTGGCAACTGGAGGCGCAGCATGTTCACTGCATTGCCGAAATAAATCTTGCGCCGGTCCGCAGGCTTGAGCGTCATCTTGTCCAGCGTCTTGATGGTCTCGCGGATGAAGAGCGGGCCACCCTCCGGGTCGAAGGGGCAATCGGTGCCGAACAGCACATGATCGACGCCGAAAAAGTCCAGGCCGCAGCGGATCGCGCTGCCCGAGCCGTTCACCGAAGTATCGCCGTAAAACATCTTGAAATAGTCGAGCGGCCGCTTATTCATCCGCTTGAGCAGCCCTTCGTAGTCCTCGTCGGTGGTGCGGCTGCCGAACTGGTCCATGCCATAGCCGATGCGGTTGACGAGGAATGGCGCCATCGCCCCGAGATGGTGCGTAATGATCTTCAGCTTCGGCAGCTTCTCGAACATCTGCGAGAAGACGAGACGCGCCATGAACGCGCTCGTCTCGTAAGGCCAGCCGAAGAGCCAGTAGATCTCGTATTTGGACTTCTGCTCGGTCGGATAGTCCGCGAACTTGGCCGTGCGGCTCGGATGCACCCAGATCGGCAGGTCGTACTTCTTCGACATGCGCTCGAAGATCGGAAAGAACTCGGGCCCATCGAGCGGGCGTCCGTTGACGTTGGTAAAGATCTGCACGCCCTTCGCGCCGAGCTTCTCGATCGCGCGATCCATCTCCTCGAGCGCCGCCGGCACGTTGTTCATCGGCAGCGAGGCGACGAAGCACGGGAAGAGCTCCGGGTGCGCGCGCACGATCTCGGCCATGCCGTCGTTGGCCAGCCGCGCGAGCTCGGGCGTTTCCTCCGGCGTGCCCAGGAACTCGATTGCCGGCATCGACAGCGTCAGCACCTGCTGATATCCCGGCCAGCGCTTCATCATCTTGATGCGCTGGTCGAGATCCCACAGCACCGGGATGTGCATCCAGCGCTTGAGCGACGCCGCGAGCCCGGGATTGCCCTCGGCGATCTTCTTCATCCGCTCGAAGTACTCGAGCGGGAAGATGTGCGGAAAGATGTCCAGCTTTCGATCGGCCATATGCGCCCCTAATTCCGTACAACGTCCGTAATTATT
>DASXRW010000308.1:0-1642 GCA_036506355.1 Burkholderiales bacterium | reverse complement strand
ATCTGCTCGAACAGCATGTCGGTGCCCACCTGGAAGCGGCAGCCGCGCGCCTGCACGGCCTTGAGAAACGGGGTCATCTCCTTCTTCATCACGACTTCGCCGACGTACGATTCCGGCGCGATGCGCGAGACGTCCATCGGCAGGGGATCGCCCTCGTTCATGCCGAGCGGCGTTGCGTTGACGACGAGATCGTGGCCCGCCGGGTCCTTGCTTCCGGTGACGACCTGCAGCGCCGGGTAATGCCCGCGAAGACGCCTGCCAAGCTCGGATGCCGACTCGGCGCGCGCATCGAACAGGCTGAGCTTTGCCACGCCCGCGGCGGCGAGCGAGGCCGCGATCGCCGAGCCCACGCCGCCCGCGCCGACCACGAGCGCGCGCGCGCCTTCGAGCCTGAACCCCTTGCGCCGCACTCCGCGCACGAAGCCCTCGCCGTCGAAGAGATCGCCTTGCAGGCGTCCATCCGCCGCGCGCCGCACGGCGTTGCATGAGCCGGCAACCTTGACCGCGGGGCTGGCCTCGTCGAGCAGCGCCACGGTAGTGACCTTGTGGGGCATGGTGATGAGCGCGCCGCGGATGTTGGCGAGGCTGAACACTGCCTTCAAGAACGCGGGATACGGGCCGGCCTCGCAGCCCATCGGCACCACCACGGCGTCTATCCTCGCCTGCTCGAAGTACGGGTTGTAGATCATCGGCGCCTTGAAGCTGTGCGTCGGATAGCCGATGTGCGCGATCAGCGAGGTCGTGCCGCGGATCATGCGAGCTCCACGATCCTTTGCGACTTCGCCGCCGCGACGATCGCCTCGGTGACGCGCAGGTTGGCAAGCCCGTCGCGCGCGCTCACCCGCGGCTCGGCCTCGTCGCGGATGACGGCGCCGAAATGTTCGAGCTGCAGCTTCAAGGGGTCATCGCGCTCCATCGGCACTACGCTCGCGTCGAATGGCTTCCACCAGGACCGGTCCTGCGGACGCGCGTACTTCTTGAGCCGCAGAGTCGGCACCGACAGGCTGCCGTTGGTGCCCGCGATGACGTAGCAGTCCTCGTCGGCGTAGCTCGGATAGGCCTTGTTCTCCCGCGAGGTCTGCTCCCAGCTCCGCGGGCAGGCGGCGGTGTCGGAGAGCATGAACGTGCCAAGCGCGCCGCTCGCGAAGCGCAGGCTGATCGCCACCGTGTCCTCGACCGCGAAGCCGCGCACCGCGTGCGAGGCGATCGCCTGCACTGCGGCGATCTCGCCGCAGAGCATCCGCAGGTTGTGCACCTCGTGGATCATGTTGATGAGGATCGGCCCGCCGCCCGGCTCGCGGCGCCAGGGCCCTTCGGCGAAGTATTGATCCGGCTTGAAGAACGTCGCGCTGCCCATCACCGCCACCAGGCGCCCGAGCACGCCGGAATCGACCACTTCTTTCGCCTTGCGCATGATGGGGCTGTGTGCGCGGTGATGGCCGACGAGCACCTTCGTTCTTCCGTCCATCGCTGCTAGCAGACGCTCGCCCTCGGCGACGCTGGTCGCGATCGGCTTTTCGATCAGCACCGGCACGGCGGCGGCGAGGCACTCGAGCGCCTGCGGCACATGCAGCGGATTCGGGGTGGCGAGGATGACGCCATCGGGCCGTTCCTTCGCCAGCATCGCGCCGAGCGATGGATA
>DASXRW010000307.1:0-8851 GCA_036506355.1 Burkholderiales bacterium | reverse complement strand
CGAGTTGTCGCGAAGGCAGGCCTTCGCCATGTCCATGTAGCGCTGCTCGAAGACGCGCAGCGGCAGCCGGCCGCCGGGGAAGAGCACCGTGTTGAGCGGAAAAAGCGGCAGGTCGCTTATGGCGCGCGATCCTCTGCGAGTGCCCGGTGGCGCACCAGCACCCGCCAATCGGCGCGGAAGGCCTTCGCCAGCTCTTCGGCCAGATAGACCGAGCGATGGCGACCGCCGGTGCAACCGATGGCGACGGTGACGTGGCTGCGGTTCTCGCGCACGATCTCCGGCAGCCAGTGCTTGAGCAGCTGCTGCACGTCCTCGAGCCAGCGCGCGACCTGCGGATCGCGCTTGAGATAGTCGATCACCGGCGCATCGCAGCCGGTGAAGGGCCGCAGTTGCGGGTCGTAGTGCGGGTTGGCGAGCATGCGGCAGTCGAGTACCCAGTCGGCGTCGAGCGGGATGCCGTCGCGGTAGGAGAAGGACTCGAACAGCAGCGTGAGGCTGCCCGAGCCCAGGCCGAGGAGATCGCGGATCCAGTTCTGCAGCACGCGCGGCTGCAGCTCGCTCGTGTCGATGCGGCTGCCGAGCGGCGCGATACCGGCGAGCAGCTGCCGCTCGCGCTCGATCGCCTCGGCGAGCGTCTTGCCCGAGCCGGCGAGCGGGTGACGCCGGCGCGTCTCGGAAAATCGGCGCAGCAGCGTGCTCGAGCTCGCCTCGAGATACAGCACGCGGCAGTCGACGCCGCGCGCGCGCAGCTCTTCGATGTGCTGCGGCAGGGTCGGCAGGGCGGCGCTGCGCGCATCGATGCTGACGGCGGCGCGGTCGTGCCCGGCCTCGGCGAGGAAGTCGACCGTTTCCATCAGCAGGTTCGCCGGCAGATTGTCGACGCAGTAGTAGCCGCCGTCCTCGAGGACGTTGAGCGCGATGCTTTTCCCCGATCCCGAGAGCCCGCTGACCAGCACGAGTTGCACTACTCGTCCTTGCTCATCTGCTGGCGCTGCCGCGCGAGAAACTCGGCGGTCGAGTCGATGCCGCGCAGCTTGAGGATTTCGTTGCGTACCGCGGCTTCGACCAGCACGGCGAGGTTGCGCCCGGCGGCGACCGGGATCGTGACCTTGCGCACCGTGACGCCGAGGATCTCCTCCGACTGCGCGGTGAGCGGCAGGCGCTCGGCCGGATCGCGCCCGCCGGGCTGCGGGCGCTCGAGATGCGCGAGCAGGCGCAGCTTCATTTTGCGCCGCACGGCGGTCTCGCCGAAGATGGTGCGGATATTCAAAACGCCGAGGCCGCGCACCTCGAGGAAATCCTTGAGCATCGCGGGGCAGCGCCCCTCCAGAGTCCCAGCCGCGATGCGCGAGATCTCGACCACGTCGTCGGCCACCAGGCCGTGGCCGCGGCTGATGAGCTCGAGGCCGAGCTCGCTCTTGCCGACCCCGGATTCGCCGATGATCAGCACGCCCAGGCCCAGCACGTCCATGAAGACGCCGTGGCGCTCCGTGGTTTCGGCCAGCAGCTTGGCGAGATAGCGCGCCAGCTTCTCGATCACCTGCGGCGCCGGCAGCGGCGAGGTGAAGAGCGGGGTGTGCGTACGGGTCGCGGCATCGACCAGCGCCTGCGGCGGCGCCACGCCGTCGGCGATGATCACCGCGGCGGGATGCGACTCGAGCAGCCGCTCGACGAAGCCGCCGACGATGCCGGCTTCGTAGGCGCCGATGACCTGGATCGAGTTCGGGTGGGTGAGGTTGAGGTGGCCGATCAGCGCGGCCGCGGCCGCGGCTTCGCGGCGCACCGCGGTGCCGCCTTCGCGCCCGGCCACCCAGGCGAGCGAAAGCGCCTCGCGGTTGTCGTCATGCAGCCGCGCGACGTTGACCTGAAGCATCCGGCTGCCATGCCGTGATCAGCTGGTGAAGCTCGGCCGCGTCCTTCGCCGCGGCCATCGCGTCGCGCAAGCTCCGGTCGGAAAACATTTGCGCGAGCTCGGAGAGAATCTGCAGATGCTTCTCGGTGGCTTTCTCCGGCACCAGCAGCACGAAGGCGAGCGTCACCGGGGCGCCGTCGGGCGCGTCGAACGGCACCGGCTGCGCGAGGCGGATGAGGGCGCCGAGCGCGTCCTTGAGGCCCTTGATCCGTCCGTGCGGGATCGCGACGCCCTGGCCGAGACCGGTCGAGCCGAGGCGCTCGCGCGCGAACAGGCTGTCGAAGACGAGGCTGCGCGCGATGCCGTCATGATTCTCAAACAGCAGACCGGCCTGCTCGAACAGGCGCTTCTTGCTCGACGCTTGCAGGTCGACGAGCACGTGAGACAGGGGCAGGAGCTTGCCGACCAGGCTCATGGCGCGGGGAGTATACCTTTCAAGGACGTTTCTTCTCGAAGCGCTTGTCCTTATAGCGCAGCACCTGCCGGTCGAGCTTGTCGGCGAGCAGATCGATCGCCGCGTACAGGTCCTCCTCCTCGCTGCTGCAATGCAGGTCCTTGCCGCGCACGTGCAGCGTGACTTCGGCCTTCTGGCGCACCTTGTTGACGGTGAGGATGACATGGGCGTCGATCACGTGGTCGAAGTGCCGGGTGATGCGCTCGAGCTTCGCGCGCACGTAGCTGCGGATGGCAGGGGTCACTTCGAGATGATGGCCGCTCACGTTCAAGTTCATGGTCACAAGGCCTTTCTCTGGTTGACGGCGGGAATCTGCAGTGCTTCGCGATACTTGGCAATGGTGCGGCGCGCGACGACGATGCCTTGCTCGCCGAGGATCTGCGAGATGCGCGCGTCCGAGAGCGGCGCTCGCGCATCCTCGGCGGCGACCAGCTGCTTGATCAGCGCCCGGATCGCGGTCGAGGAGGCGGCGCCGCCCGCCTCGGTGGCGACGTGGCTGCCGAAGAAATACTTGAGCTCGAAGGTGCCCCGGGGCGTCGCCATGTATTTCTGCGTGGTGACGCGCGAGATGGTGCTCTCGTGCAGGCTGAGCGTCTCGGCAATTTCACGCAGCACCAAGGGACGCATCGCCACTTCGCCGTGCTCGAGGAAGTGGCGTTGCCGGTCGACGATCGCCTGCGACACGCGCAGGATGGTCTCGAAGCGCTGCTGCACGTTCTTGATGAGCCAGCGCGCTTCCTGCAGCTGCGAGGAGAGCGTGCCGCCGCTGCGCGCGCCGGCGGCGATTTCGGCATAGAGCCGATTGATGCGCAGGCGCGGCATCGCGTCGGGATTCAGGCTCGCGCGCCAGACGTTCCTGACCTTGCGCACGGTGACGTCGGGGATCACATAGCGCGCCTCGACCTTGGCGAAAGCCGCGCCTGGCCGCGGATTGAGCGCGCGGATCAGGCGCTGCGCCGCGCGCAGCGCGTCGTCGTCTGCGCCGGTGAGCGTTTTCAGCCGCGAATAATCGCGCGCCGCGAGCAGCTCCAGGTGCTTTTCCACCACCTCGATTGCGAGCGCGCGCACCGGTTCATCAGGGAGGTTGCGCAGCTGCAGGCACAGGCATTCTCTCGGGGAGCGCGCGCCGACGCCCGCGGGCTCGAAATGCTGCAGGTGGGCGAGCGCGATCGACAGGTCCTCGGGATCCGCTTCGGCTTCCGCGGGCAGCATCGCGGCAATTTCCTCGAGGCTCTGAGTGAGGTAGCCGTCGTCGTCGAGCGCATCGATCAGGAGGCCGACGAAGGCACGGTCGCGCGCGCCGAGGTTGGTGAGCGAGAGCTGCGTGCGCAGATGATCGCGCAGCGTCGGCGTATCGGGCGCCGCGAAGCTCCTCTCACCCTCGTCGTCCTCGGCTCCGCGCCAGTTCGCGGCGAGGTCGACCGACCAATCGGCATCGGCTGGTGGCGCCTCGGTGGCAGGACTGCTGTCGGAGCCGCCCGAGGCTTGCGGCGCGGCAGGCGCCTCGCCCTCGTCTGCGTCCTCGCGCTCGAGCGCCGGGTTCTCCATCAGCAGGCGGTCGATCTCCTGATTCAGCTCGACCGTCGAGAGCTGCAGCAGCCGGATCGACTGCTGCAGCTGCGGCGTCAGCGTGAGGTGCTGAGAAAGTCGGAACTGCAGGGAAGGCTTCATCGCACCGATGGTGAACTGAGCTGCAGTGTGCCGAAGCAACGCTACATGCGGAAGTTTTCGCCCAGATAGACCCGGCGCACGCTGTCATTATAGACAATCTCCTCCGGGTGCCCGGAGGCGAGCACCGCGCCTTCGTTGATGATGTAGGCGCGGTCGCAGATGCCGAGCGTCTCCCGAACGTTATGGTCCGTTATGAGCACGCCGATGCCGCGCTCCTTGAGGAACCTAATGATGCGCTGGATGTCGAGCACCGCGATCGGGTCGACCCCGGCGAAGGGCTCGTCGAGCAGGATGAAGGTCGGCTTGGTGCCGAGCGCGCGGGCGATTTCTAACCGCCGCCGCTCACCTCCCGACAACGACAGCGCCGCGTGCTTGCGCAGATGCGCGATGTTGAGGTCCTTCAGGAGCTCGGCGAGGCGCGGCTCGATCTCTTCGCGCGCGAGCCCCTGCAGCTCGAGGATCGCCTGCACGTTCTCCTCCACCGTCAGCCGGCGAAACACCGAGTTCTCCTGCGGCAAATAGGAAATGCCCAGGCGCGCGCGGCGGTGGATCGGCAGGTGCGTGAGCTCGGCCGAGTCGAGGTAGATGGCGCCAGCGTCGACCGGAATCAGACCGACGATCATGTAGAAGCAGGTGGTTTTGCCGGCGCCGTTGGGCCCGAGCAGGCCCACCACCTCGCCGCTGCCGACTTCCAGCGAGACGTCCTGCACCACGGTGCGTGCCTTGTAGCGCTTGCGCAGGCGCTGCGAGCGCAGCCGGCTGCCGTTGGGTGTCATTTCTCGGGCGGCTTGGGCTGCAATATCGCCCGCACCCGGCCGCCGGTACCCTTGCCGGGCGTGACGGTGAAGAAATCGCTCTTCTGGTCGACCAGGATGTAGTCGCCCGCGACCTCGTCGCCGCCGCGGTTGACGCGCGCCGCCTCGAACAGCTCGACCTTGCCGCTCTTGTCGTCGAGCTCGATGCGCTTCGCCTCGCCCTCGAGCCAGACGCCTTCCTTCTCCGGCGGCTTCGGGTCCTGGCGCTGGCGAAAGCGCACGGGATTGCCGGTGGCGGTGGCGTACTGGTTGCCTTCCTTGTCCTGGCGCACGACGATGCGGTCGGCGCGGATGTTGAGCGTGCCGCGCGTCACCACCACGTTGCCCTCGAACACGTTCGTGCGCCGCGCGTCGTCGGCGCTCATGCGGTTCGCCTCGATCTCGATCGGCTTCGCGGAATCGGCCTGCTCCGCTTGCGCGGCGGCGATGCCCATCAGCAGCAGCCACGGGAAAGGATTCACGGCGCCTTCTTGGGCTCGAAGCGCCCGTGCACGTCGTCGCGCAGGAACAGCTCGCGCGTGGCGTTGTGATATTCCATGCCGCGTCCGCGCAGCGACCGTCCCTCCTCCTCGAACAGCACCTCGCGGTCGGTGCGCACCAGCGCGCGGTCGCGCAGGATGTGGAGGAAGCTCGTTGTCATGCGCGCCTGCGGCCGCGCGGCGTCCGCTTCGCGTACCAGCACGACGTTGTCGTAGAGGAAGATTTCGTCGCCCTCGCGCGAGATCTTGCCGCGGTCGGCCTGCACGGTGAAGCGCGGCTGGGCCGGCTTCGCCTGCATCACGCGCGGCGCGCTGACGTCGGTCGAGTCGTCGTCGGGATAGTGCTGCATCTGCGCGGCGGACAGCACCGTCTCGGCGTTGCCGTCGCGGTTATAAGTGGTGGTGGTGAAGTTCGTCACCAGGTAGTCCGGGTCATGGCGGCGCAGCGACGGATGCCCGCCCTCCTCGAAGCGCACCTGGTGGTCGAGCCACAGCGTGAGCAGCGCGAGCGCGAGCATCAGCGCGAGCGGAAAAAGCCGCGTCGTGCTCATCTCAGGAAGCGCCGCAGAACCGGCCCGAGCTTGCCCTGCGCCTCGAGAACGAATTCGCACACCTCGCGCGCGGCGCCGTGGCCGGCGCCGGCCGAAGCGATGTAGTGCGCCCGGCGGCGCACGTCCTCGGGCGCTTCATGCGGCGCGCAGGCGAAGCCGCAGCGCGTGAGAATCGGCAGATCGACCACGTCGTCGCCCATGTAGGCGGTCGCGGCGCGTTTGACCTTCAGACGGCGCAGCATGCCCTCGAAGGCCTGGCGCTTGTCGTCGGCGCCCTGCACGACGTGCTCGATGCCGAGTTCCTTGGCGCGCTCCGCGACCGCCTGGGATTTGCGCCCGCTGATGATGGCGGTGTCGAGCCCGGCCATGCGCAGCAGCTTCACGCCGTGACCGTCGAAGGCATGAAACGCCTTGAGCTCCTCGCCGCCCGGCCCGTACCAGAGTCTTCCGTCGGTCAGCACGCCGTCGACGTCGAAAATCATCAGGCGCACGCGCCGCGCCCGCGCGAGCGCATCGGGGGCCAGGTATTGCATCGAGGCTAGATGACTTTGGCGCGGAAGAGATCGTGCATGTTGAGCGCGCCGAGGAGTGCGCCGCGCTCATCGACGACCAGGAGCTGATTGATCTTGTGCGCTTCCATGAGCTGCACCGCTTCGACGGCGAGCGCCTGCGCGGAGAGCGTGCGCGGTGCGCGCGTCATGACTTCGTCGACCTTGACCGCGGCGAAATCGACGCCTTTTTCCAGCGCGCGGCGCAGGTCGCCGTCGGTGAAGATGCCCTGCACGCGCCGCGCGGCATCGACTACCGCGGTCATGCCGATGCGGCCGCGCGAGATCTCCGCGATCGCCTGCATGCCCGGCGCGCCGCAGGGCACGGCGGGCACGTCGGCTCCCTTGCGCATCACATCGGCGACATGCAGCAGCGCCTGGCGCGGCAGCCGGCCCTTCGGATGGCTGCGCGCGAAATCGTCCGAGGAAAAACCGCGCTTTTCGAGCAGCGCCACCGCGAGCGCGTCGCCCAATGCGAGCGCCGCGGTGGTGCTCGCGGTCGGCGCGAGATTGAGCGGGCAGGCCTCCTGCGCGACGCGCGCATCGAGGTGCACGTCGGCCTCGCGCGCGAGCGCGGACTCGCGGTTGCCGGTGATCGCGATCAGCTTCGCGCCGCGGCGCTTGACGAGCGGCACGATGTCGAGCAGCTCGTCGCTCGCGCCGGAGTAGGAGATGGCGATGAACACGTCGCCCGCCTCGATCATGCCGAGATCGCCGTGGCTCGCCTCGGCCGGATGCACGAAGTAGGCGGGCGTGCCGGTGCTCGCCATGGTGGAAGCGATCTTGCGCGCGATGTGCCCCGACTTGCCGATGCCGCTCACCACCACGCGGCCGCTGCGGCCCGCGATCAGCTCGAGCGCGGCGATGAAGCGCTCATCCAACCGCTCGATCAGCGCGCGCACCGCGTCCGCCTCGATCGCGAGCACGCGCCGCGCGAGCTCCAGCGCGCTGGTTTCGCTGGTTTTTTTACTGAGCCGAGCGGCCTTTATCATGGGCGGGAGTATAGCCCAATGCCTCCAGCGCTCCTCCTCGTCCTCCTCGAATGACCGGCGCGGTTTCCCTGCAGTCGGTGCTCGTGCTGCTCGCGAGCAGCGTGCTCGCGGTCGCGGTGTGCCGCAGGCTCAAGTTGCCGGCGCTCGTCGGCTATCTCGTCACCGGTCTTGCGCTTGGTCCGCACGCGCTCGGCCTGGTCTCCAACCGCGAGGAGACACAGCATCTCGCGGAGTTCGGCGTGGTGTTTCTGATGTTCTCGATCGGCCTCGAGTTCAGCCTCGGCAAGCTGCGCTCGATGCGCCGCGTGGTCTTTGGCCTGGGCGGCGCGCAGGTCGGCGCGACGCTCGCGCTCGCCGCATGCGCTGCGCTGGGGCTCGGCCTGTCGTGGCAGGCGGGCGTTGCGCTTGGCGGCATCGCGGCCATGTCATCGACCGCGATCGTGTCACGGATGCTCGCCGAGCGCGGCGAGCTCGACTCGGCGCACGGCCGGCAGGTGATCGGCGTGCTGCTCTTCCAGGACCTCGCGGTGGTGCCGCTACTCGTGCTGATTCCCGCGCTTGCGCAGCCGCCCGGCGCGCTCGGGCTCGCCGTGGCCGCGGCGCTTGGCAAGGCCGCGATTGCTCTTGCCCTCGTGGTGCTCGCGGGCCCGAGGCTGATGCGCGCCTGGCTCGGGGTCGTGGCGCGCTTGCGCTCGACCGAGCTCTTCGTCCTCAACGTGCTGCTCATCATCCTGCTGCTCGCCTTCCTGACCCGGCTCGCCGGGCTCTCGCTCGTGCTCGGCGCCTTCCTCGCCGGCATGCTGATTTCCGAGACCGAGTACCGCTTCCAGGTCGAGGAGGACATCAAGCCCTACCGCGACGTGCTGCTCGGCCTTTTTTTCGTCACCGTCGGCATGCTGCTTGATCTCAAGCTCGTGACGGCGCACGCCGGGCTGGTGGTCGCGCTCGCCATCGTGCTGGTGGGCGGCAAGCTCGCGCTGGTCGCGGGCTTGTCGAAAGCCTTCGGCACGGCCGGTGGCACCGCCTTGCGCGTCGCGCTGGCGCTCGCGCAGGGCGGCGAGTTCGGCTTCGTGCTGCTGCCGCTCGCCGCGGCCGCCGGGCTGCTGCCCGACGCGCTGGCGCAGGCGGTGCTCGCCGCGATGATCCTGTCGATGCTCGCCGCGCCCTTCATCATCGCGGCCGCCGATACCATCGTGATGCGCCTGTCGCGCTCGGAATGGATGCTGCGCTCGCTCGAGCTGCATCGCGTCGCGGCGCAGGCGATGAGCGTCGAGCGGCACGTCGTCGTGCTGGGCTACGGCCGCAACGGCCAGCGTCTCGCCCGGCTGCTCGATGCCGAAGGCGTGCGCTACGTGGCGCTCGACCTCGACCCGGAGCGCGTGCGCGAGGCGGCGCTCGCCGGCGAGAGCGTGGTATTCGCCGACAGTTC
>DASXRW010000306.1:0-1868 GCA_036506355.1 Burkholderiales bacterium | reverse complement strand
GTCCATTATGAATGAAGACACGCAATTGCTCGACGCGGTGGACCGCTGGGTGGAGCGCTCGGTGCGCCCTGCGGTGCGCGAGTTCGACCACGCCGACCGCTACCCGGCGGCGATCGTCGACGAGATGCGCGCGCTCGGCCTGTTCGGTGCCACGGTCTCGCCGCAGTACGGCGGGCTGGGCCTGCCGGCCGAGACCTACGCGCGCATCGTGATGCGCATCGCGTCGGTGTGGATGGCGCTCACCGGCATCTTCAATTCGCACCTGATGCTCGCGCTCGCGATCGAGAAGTTCGGCACGCGCGTGCAGAAGGAGCGCTGGCTGCCGAGGCTCGCGAGCGGCGAAGTGCGCGGCGGCCTCGCGCTGACCGAGCCGGACGCGGGCACCGACCTGCAGGCGATCCGCATGAGCGCGCGGCGCGACGGCGGCGACTACGTCATCAACGGCACCAAGACCTGGATCAGCAACGGCATCGAGGGCGCGTGCTTCGCGCTGCTCGCGAAGACCGATCCGCGAGCCGAGCCGCGCCACCGCGGCATGAGCCTGTTCATCGCGCCGAAGGGAGCCGGGCTGAGCGTCGGCGGCAGGCTGGAGAAGCTCGGCTACAAATCCATCGACTCGGCCGAGCTGGTGTTCCGCGACTACCGCGTGCCGGCCGACCACCTGATCGGCGAAGCCGAGGGGCAGGGCTTCTACCAGGTGGCGGGCGGCCTCGAGCTCGGCCGGATCAATGTCGCCGCCCGCGGCGTCGGCATCGCCGACGGGGCGCTCGAGCTCGCCACGCGCTACGCCCAGCAGCGCCGCACCTTCGGCAAGCCGATCTGCGAGCACCAGGCGATCCAGCTCAAGCTCGCCGAGATGGCGACGCGGGCGCGCGCGGCGCGCCTGCTCACGCTCGACGCGGCGTGCGCCTTCGACCGCGGCGAGCGCTGTGACATGGAAGCCGGCATGGCGAAGTATTTCGCCTCCGAGGCGGCGCTCGAGAACGCGACCGAGTCGCTGCGCATCCACGGCGCCTACGGCTACTCGAAGGACTACGACATCGAGCGCCTGTATCGCGATGCTCCGCTGCTTTGCATCGGCGAGGGGACCAACGAGATGCAGCGCATCATCATCGCGCGGCAGCTCGTGGCGCGAAACCCGGCGTAAAGGAAACTGAGGCTCAGCCCGGCTTGATCACGCCGCAGGCGATGCGCGCGCCGGCGTTGCCGGTCGGCTGCGTCTTGTAGTCGTCGGGGTCGGCGTGGATGATGAGGCCGCGGCCGATGATGCTCCCCGCGCCCGGCCGCAGCGTGAGGACGTCCATCGTGGCGTCGAGCTTCGCGCGGCCGTCCTTGCCCGCCTTGAGCGCGGGCAGATCTCCGGCGTGGCGCTCGGCCGACTTCGGATCGCCGTGCGGCTTGCCGTGCGGGTTGAAGTGGCCCTTGGCGCTCATGCCGTCGCCCGAGCTGCAGTCTCCGGCCTCGTGGATGTGCAAGCCGTGCTCCTGGCCGGGCTTGAGACCCTGGGCAAAGACGATCACCCGCACCTTGTCGCCGGCCTGTTCGAAGGTCGCCTCGCCGAAGGCCTTGCTGCCCTTCGTGGGCTGCAGCGCGGCGGTCGCGCGCAGCGGCTCGTCCGGCGTGGTCTGGCACGCCGCCAGCAGGGCGGCGGCCGCGGTCAGGAATAACTTCTTCATTTTTGATGTCCTCCTCCTCTAGAATCTACTTCAGGAGGAGGACAAATGAAACAGCTCATAGCACTGGCGTGCGCGGCTGCCGCGCTTTTTTCCCCGATGGCCGAGGCGCAGGCGCCCAAGCCGGTGGTGCTGCGCTTTGCCTCGGACTTCACGCCGCCGCCGCATCCGGCGGGCATCGCGATGAAGCACTTC
>DASXRW010000305.1:0-4670 GCA_036506355.1 Burkholderiales bacterium | reverse complement strand
TCCTTGCTGGTCGCGACGAGCTTGAGGACGTTGTGCAGACGGGACAGCACCTCGGCCGCCTCGGCGGACTTGGCGATGAAATCGGTGGCGCCCGCTTCGCGCGCGCGCTCCTTGCTGCCCGGCTCCTCGTTGCCCGAGATCACCACCACCGGAAGATCGCGGATCCGAGGATCGGTGGCGGCGCGAATGCGCCCGATCAGGGCGAAGCCGGTGAGCTTCGGCATGTCGAGGTCGGTGAGCACCATCACGATCGAAGGATCGCTTTCGATGGCAGCCCAGCCGGCCTCGCCATCAGCTTCCTCGCGTACCGAGAACGAGGGACCCAGGATGGTGGCGAAGGTCGTGCGCACGAACTTCGAGTCGTCCACGACCAGCACGCATCTTTGCGGGAGCTCGGTCGACTGCGCGGTCGACTGCGGCACCGAGGCTCACTCCGCCAGGTCGACTACTACCCGCCGGCTGACCTTGACGTTGATGAAATCCTCGAACACGCCCGGCAGCTCGGCGAGCGGGATCGTGCGGCACATCTCCTTGAGGAGCGGTGGCTTGAGGTCGGTGGCGAGGCGCTTCCACACCATGTCGCGGATGTCCTTGGAGCTCTCGCCCGAGTTGATGCCGAGCAGGCTCGCGCCGCGCAGGATGAAGGGCATCACGGTGGTGTTGAGATTCGGGCTCGCAGCCAGGCCGACGGCGGCGATGACGCCGTTGTCCTTCATGGTGCTCGCCATCCATGCCAGCACCTCGCCGCCGAGACTATCGACCGCGCCCGCCCAGGTCGCCTTGTCGAGCGGCTTGATCTTTTGCAGGTCCAGGCTCTGGCGCAGCATCACTTCCTTCGCGCCCAGTTTCTTGAGCCAGTCGGCTTCGCGTTCCTTCCCGGTGAGCGCGACCACGTGATAGCCGCGCTTCGCGAGCATCGCGAGCGCGATCGAACCGACGCCGCCGGTCGCGCCATTGACGATCACCGGGCCGTTCGCCGGCTTGAGCCCGTTGTGCTCCATGCGCACCACCGCGATCCCCGCGGTGTAGCCGGCGGTGCCGTAGGCCATCGCCTCCCAGAGCGACAGTCCCGGCGGCAGCTTGGCGATCCAGTCGCCCTTCACGCGTGCGTACGGCGAGTAGCCGCCGTCGTGCTGCACACCGACATATTCGCCACCGGTCGTGACGACCGCGTCGCCTTTAGCAAAGCGCGGATCGCTCGACGACATGACGGTGCCGGCGAAATCGATGCCGCCGATGGTCGAGGGACGGCGCAGGATCCGGCCCTTGCCGGTCGCGGCGAGCGCGTCCTTGTAGTTCACGCTCGAGTACGCGACGCGCACCACCACGTCGCCCGGATCGAGCTCGTCGAGCGTGGTGTCGACGAACTCGGCGCGGATCTTACGGTCCGGCGTCTCGGTGAGCCTGTAGGCCTTGAAGCGTTCCATGTTGTCCTTTCACTCCGCCTTGATGCCGGCTTCCTTCACGACCCGGGTCCATTTTGCCGTCTCCGCGGCGATGAGTGCTCCGAACTCGCCCGGCGTCATGCGCAGTCCTTCTGCGCCCTCGAGCTGGAAGCGCTTCTGCATCTCGGGTGAATCGACGATCGCGGCGATCTCGGTGTGCAGCCGCTCGAGCACCGGCGCCGGCGTGCCGAGCGGCGCCACGATGCCCCACCAGTTGGTCGCCTCGGCGCCGCTCAGGCCGCCTTCGGCGAAGGTCGGTATGTCGGGCAGCGCGGCGAGGCGGCTCTTGCCGCCCACGCCGAGCGCGCGCAGCTTGCCGGAGCGCACGTGCGGAATGTTCTGCACCGCGCTGCCGATGTTCATATGCACCTGTCCGGCGATAGTGTCGGTGAGCGCTGGACCGCCGCCCTTGTACTGCACGATCACAATGTCGATGCCGGCCCGCAGGCGGAAGAGCTCGGTCGCCAGGTGCTGGAAGCTGCCGGGGCCCGCCGAGCCGGCGTTCAGCGCGCCCGGCTTGCTCTTCGCGAGCGCGATCAGCTCCTGCATCGAGTTGACCGGCAGCGAGTTCGGCACGACGAGCAGGCTCGGCCCAGTGCCGATGGGCGCGACCGGCACGAACCACTGCAGCGATTCCTCCGGCATCCAGTGCAGCGCGATGCTCACGGGATAACCGACCGACACCAGCAGCAGTGTGTAGCCATCCGCCGGCGACTTCGCGGCCGCGTTGATGCCGATGGTCCCGCCGCCGCCGCCGCGGTTGTCGATGATCACGGACTGTCCGAGCCGCTCGCCGAGCTGCGCGGCGACCGCGCGCCCCACGAGGTCGTTGGAACCGCCGGGCGGGAACGGGATGATGAGGCGCACCGGCTTGGCGGGATATGCCTGTGCATGCGCGACAGCTGCCGCCAGCGAGAAAAGGAGTCCCAGGAGGAGCCGCATCGCTATATTCTTGCACCGACCATGGACAAATTACCGAACTACCGCACCGACTTTCGCAGCATCCGGGACGAAGTCACGCCGGACGAGTGGCGCGCGCGCGTGGAGCTCGCCGCCTGCTACCGCCTGGTCGACATCTACGGCATGACCGATCTCACGTACAACCACATCACGTCGCGCGTGCCGGGGCCGGAGCACCACATCCTGATCAATCTGTACGGGCTCCTGTACAAGGAGATCACCGCCTCCAGCCTCGCCAAGATCGATCTCGACGGCAATGTCATCTGGAAGCCCGACACCGACTATTACGTCAACAAGGCGGGCTACGTGATCCACGGCGCAATTCATCGCGCCCGGCCGGACGTCCGCGCGGTGATCCACACGCACACGCGCGCCGGCATGGCGGTGGCGGCGATGCAATGCGGCCTGCTGCCGATCAGCCAGACCTCGATCCGCTTCGAGGGCCACCTCGGCTACCACGATTACGAAGGACCCGCGGTCGATCTCGCCGAGCAGGCGCGCCTGGTGCGCGACCTCGGTGCGCACAACGCCATGATCCTGCGCTCGCATGGGCTGCTCACCTGCGGGCCCAGCATTCCCGAAGCGTTCAACACGATGTACCAGCTCGAGCTCGCCTGCCGCACGCAGGTCGACGCGATGGCGGCGCGCACCGACCTGGTCATGCCTTCCCGTGAAGTACTGGCAAAGACCGCGCACCTGTATCAGCCCGGCACGCGCCGTCCCTACGGCGTGCTCGAATGGCCGGCGATGCTCCGCCTGCTGGAAGCGGAACAAAAGAATTCTGCTTTCCCGCCCTACTGGTCTTAAATGGTGACAGTCACCATTTATTTGCGCCGCTCGGTCTGCAGGTACTCCACCGACTGCATCTCGTGCAACCGGCTCACGGTGCGTTGGAATTCGGCCGCCTGCTCGCCTTCGGTGAAGAGCTGCTCGGGCTCGGCCGCGGCCGAGATGACGAGGTTGACGCGGTCGTCGTAGAACACGTCCACGAGCCAGGTGAAGCGCCGCGCCGCGTCGGATTGTTTAGCCGACAGGCGCGGGATGTTCGAGAGCATCACCGTATGGAAGCGCTTGGCGAGGTCGACGTAATCAGCGTATGAGCGCGGGCTGCCGCACAGCACGTCGAAGTCGAACCACACCAGGCCGCCGGCGCGCTTGCGGTACGCGATGGTGCGGCCCTCGACGTCCAGCGGATGCTTCTCCTCCTCGACGTCGCGCAGCTCGTCGAAGATGGCGGCGAGCGGCGCATCAGAGCCGACGTGGTACACCTTCATGCGCTCCATCTTGAGGCGCCGGTAGTCGGTGCCGTTGTCGACGCCGACCACGTCGAGGCGCCGCGTGATGAACTCGATCGCCGGCAGGAAGCGCTCGCGCTGCAGGCCGTTCGGGTAGAGGCCGTCGGGCGGATAGTTCGACGTCATCACGAACTCCACGCCGCGCGCCATCGCCTGCTCGAGGAAACGGCCGAGGATCATCGCGTCGGCGATGTCCGAGACATGGAACTCGTCGAAGCAGATCAACCTGTACTTTCTCGCCGTCTTCTGCGCGACGGCGGCAAGCGGGTCCTCGGTGCCGCGCAGCTCGTCGAGCTCGCGATGGATCTCGCGCATGAAGTGGTGGAAGTGCACGCGGCGCTTGCGCACCAGCGGCACGCAGAGGAAGAAGGCGTCCATCAGGAAGCTCTTGCCGCGCCCGACCGGCCCCCAGAGGTACACGCCCTTCGGCAGCTCGGGGCGCACCAGCAGCCGCTTCAGCGCGTTCGAGCGCCGCGCCTTGTAGGCGCTCCACTCCTCGTAGAGGCGCTGTAGCCGCTCGACCGCGCGCCACTGCGCGGGATCGGAGACGAAGCCGCGCTTGGCGAGGCTCTGCTCGTAGAGCGCGACGACATCCTGCGTCACGTGTTATTCAGATGTTGATGGCGCGCTTGTCCACCGCCAGGGCCGCGTCCTTCATCGCCTCGGAGAGCGACGGGTGCGCATGGCAGATCATGCCGATGTCCTCGCTTGATCCGCGGAACTCCATCGCCACCACCGCCTCCGCGATCAGTTCGCCGGCGAAGGGCCCGATGATGTGCACGCCGAGGACCTGATCGGTTTTCGCATCGGCGAGGAACTTCACCAGCCCGCTGGTATCGCCCAATGCTCGCGCCCGCGCGTTGGCCGCAAAGGGGAAGCTGCCGGCGCGATAGTCGGCGCCGCGCGCCTTGAGCTGCTGCTCGGTCTCCCCGACCCAGGCGATTTCCGGGGTGGTGTAGATCACCCAGGG
>DASXRW010000304.1:0-1942 GCA_036506355.1 Burkholderiales bacterium | reverse complement strand
CACGCCCGAGGCCATCGCCAAGGAGCTCGAGTATTTCCGCGGACCCGCAGGCCGCAGCTTCGAACGCCCCTACGGCTGGGCGTGGCTGCTCGAACTGCAGGCCGAGGCGCTCGCCGCGAAGTCTCGCTGGTCGCGTGCGCTCGCGCCGCTCGCCACCGAGCTGGCGCAGCGCTTCGCCAACTATCTGCGCGCATCGCCCTACCCGGTCCGCGCGGGCGCGCATGGCAATACCGCCTTCGCCTGTGTACTCGCGCTCGACTATGCCCGCAGCGCGGGCGATACGGCGCTCGAGTTCGAGATCCGCAAGGCGGCACGGCGCTGGTATGGCAGCGATCGTGATGCACCGATCGCCTACGAGCCGTCGCTGGACGATTTCCTCTCACCCAGCCTGATGGAAGCGCTGCTGATGGCCGGGGTCCTCGACGTCAGCGAATTCGACCCCTGGTTAAGGCGGTTCGCACCGCTGGGTTTCGCCGCGCTCGCCGAGCCGCCGACGGTGGTGGACCACGCGGATCCGAAGCAGAGCCATCTGGATGGACTCTGCCTGACGAGGGCCTGGTGCTTCCAGCGGCTAGGCGACGGCGCTGCAGCCGAGCACCTGGTTGCGGCGGCGCTGCCGCACGTGGCGGGGGCTGACTACGCCGGCGAGCACTGGCTCGCCTCGTTCGCGGTGCTCGCGCTCAGCGCGGCAGCTCTGAAAAGCCCATGAGGAATTCGTCCACCGCGCGGGCGCACTGCCTGCCCTCGCGGATCGCCCAGACCACGAGCGACTGACCGCGGCGCATGTCGCCCGCGGCGAACACCTTCGGCACCGAGGTGACGTAAGCCTTGGCGCCGTCGGTGTCGGCCCTGGCGTTGCCACGCGCGTCCTTTTGCACCCCGAGCTCCTCGAGCAAGGACTGCAGCGGCGAGACGAAGCCCATCGCCAGCAGCACCAGATCGGCGGGCATGTCGAACTCGGAACCCGGCACCTCGTGCGGTTTGCCGTCCTTCCATTCGAGGCGCACCGCTTTCAGCGCCTTCACCTTGCCGCCGTCGGCAACGAACTGCTTGGTGGCGATCGACCAGTCGCGCTGCACGCCCTCCTCGTGCGAAGACGAGGTGCGAAGGCGCGTCGGCCAGTAGGGCCACACGGCATTGCGCTCGACGTCGGGCGGCATCGGCAGCAGCTCGAATTGCGTCACCGATTTCGCGCCGTGGCGGTTCGAGGTGCCGACGCAGTCCGAGCCAGTGTCGCCGCCGCCGATGATCACCACGTGCTTGTCGCTCGCCCACAGGTCGGGCACCTGCGTGTCGCCCGCGACGCGCTTGTTCTGCAGCGGCAGGAACTCCATCGCGAAGTGCACGCCCGCGAGGCTGCGTCCCGGGATCGGCAGATCGCGCGGCTGCTCGGCGCCGCCGGCGAGCACGATGGCGTCGAACTGGTTCTTGAGTTGCTCGGCGGAGATGCTCTCGCGCGCGTCGCTGGGGACGCCCTTGGGCAGTGGCGCCGCGCCAACGTAGACGCCGGCACGGAACTTTACGCCCTCGGCGCGCAGCTGATCGAGCCTGCGGTCGATCACGCCCTTGTCGAGCTTGAAATCGGGGATGCCATAGCGCAGAAGACCGCCGATGCGGTCGCTCTTCTCGAACACCGTGACCTCATGGCCTGCGCGCGCCAGCTGCTGGGCGCAGGCGAGGCCCGCCGGTCCCGAGCCGATGACGGCGACGCGCCGGCCGCTTGGATGCGCGGCGCGTTGCGGCCGTACCCAGCCCTCTTCCCAAGCCTTGTCGGCGATGGCGTGCTCGATGGACTTGATGCCGACCGCATCCTCGTTGATGCGCAGCACGCAGGCTTCCTCGCAGGGCGCGGGGCAGATGCGGCCGGTGAACTCGGGGAAGTTGTTGGTCGAGTGCAGGACCTCGATGGCGGCCTTCCAATCCTGGCGGTACACGAGGTCGT
>DASXRW010000303.1:0-10588 GCA_036506355.1 Burkholderiales bacterium | reverse complement strand
CGCCACTTGAGCGTCCGCTTCAGCTTCGGCGGTACGTCCGGTGCCAGATTTCGAGGTTCAGAAGCGTCCACAGGGTCTCTTCGTGGTTTTTCTTCACGGCGAGGTGCTCGTCCAGCATGCGATCGAGCACGCTTCCGTCGTAATAGGCGCGCGTCAGGCAGCCCGGGCCGCGCAGCTGGTCGACCAAGAGCTCGCGCATCTCGCCGCGCATCAGGTCCGCGAGCGGGATGCGGAAGCCCGCCTTGCGCGGCTTGAGCGCCGCATCGGCGATCAGCCGCCGGTCAGCCTGCCGCAGGATCCATTTGGTCGAAAGGCCCCGCACGCGCGCCGTATCGGGCAGCGTCGAGACGTATTCGGCGAGCCGGTGATCGAGGAACGGCGTGCGCAGCTCGAGCGAGGCCGACGCCGTCATGCGGTCGGAGCGCTCGAGCAGGTGGTCGGCGAGCCAGCCGACCTGCTCGTAGTAGAGGATGCTGCGCAGCGCGGTCGCCTTGCCCTCCTCGACCGGCAGCTTCGGGTCCGCGATGGGGATGACGAAGAGGCCGTTCACCCTCTGCGGGCTGGGCGCGAAGCCGCGCAGGAACGTGTGGCGGCGGTAGCCGCCGAGGATCTCGTCGCCGCCGTCACCGGAGAGCGCGACCTTCACCTTGCGCGAGGCCTGGCGCGCGAGCAGGTGCAGCGCGACGTCGGCCGGCCGCGAGACCGGCGCGTCGCGGCTCGCGACGAGCTGCGGCAGGTTCGCGAGCACGTCGCGCCGCTCGAGCACGATCTCGTTGTGCTGCGTGCCGAAGTGCTTGGCGATGCGCGCGGCGGCGGCGAGCTCACTGTGCTTGTCGTCGGCGAAGCCCGCCGAGAAGGTGGTGACGTATTCGTTGCGGCTTTTGGCCAGCGCCACGATGGCAGCGGAGTCGTAGCCGCCCGAGAGCAGCACGCCCACCGGGCGCGCGCTGTCCATGTTGAGCTGGACGGCTTCGTCCAGGCGCTCGATGAACCCGTCGATGGGTTTCCCCGCTCCGGGCTTGTGCGCCGCTTCACCGTCCGGCGGGTTCCAGTAGCGCGTCTCGCGCAGGCTGCCGAATTGCCAGAGCGCATACGTACCGGGCGCGAGCTTGCGCACGCCCGCGATCAGCGTGCGCGGGCCGCGCACGTAGCGCTGCGCCAGGTAATCGCCCACCGCCGCCATGTCGACGTCGGCCTTGACGCCCGGCGCGCGGACCAGGGCTTTTACCTCCGATGCAAAGAAGAGCGCCGCGCCCGCCTGGTGCAGATACAGCGGCTTCTGGCCGAAGCGGTCGCGCGCGAGCATCAGCCGGTCCTTGCGCGCATCCCACACGGCAAAGGCGAAGGCGCCGCGCAGCTGCTTCACGACCTCCTTGTCCCAGTGCTGGTAGGCGCGCAGCAGGAGCTCGGCGTCGGTCTTGCTTTTGAACAGATAACCCCGCTTGGCGAGCTGCGCGCGCAGATCGCCCGCGTTGAGGATGGTGCCGTCGAGCGCGAGCGAGATGCCGCTCGTGGGATCGCTGAGCGACGCGGCGAGCACCACGGCGCGCCGCGGCTGGCGATCGATGACCGCGGAGAGCGCCTCGCCCTCGCTGCGGTGCGCGAGCGCCTCGGCCATTGGGCCCAGGCCCCGCGGGTCAGGGGCAATGCCCGTCGTGGCCCAGCCGGCTAAGCCGCACATGCGAGCTTCTCCTCCTGCAGCACGGGGCTGCGGTACTGGCGGTGCCAGATCTCGAGCGTGAGCAGCGTCCAGAGCAGCTTGTCGTGTGTCTGCACGCCCCGGGTGTGCTCGTCCAGTACGCGGTCGAGCACCGCGGCGTTGTAATAGCCGCGCGTCAGCGAGCCCGCCGAGCGCAGGTGATCGTAGAGGTAGTCGCGCATGCCGCCGGTGAACCACTCGGTGACCGGCACGCGGAAGCCGACCTTGGTGCGCTCGGGGATCTCGCGCGGCAGGAGCGAGCGCGCGACCTCGCGCAAGACACGCTTCCTCCTCAGCTCATCCACCCGCCAGTGGTCGGGCAGCGTGGCGGCGAACTCCACCAGCTTGTGGTCGAGGAAGGGCACGCGCGCCTCGATCGAGGCGGCCATGGTCATGCGGTCGCCGCGCTCGAGCAGGTTGTCGGGCAGCCAGCTCGTCTGGTCGAAGTACAGCATGCGCCGCAGCGGGCTCGCGTCGGGGTGCGAATCGAACGGCGGCAGGTCGTCGCGCATCTCGCGCTCGTGCACCCGCAGGCGTGAAAGCTCGCGCCGCTGGTGGAAGTCCATGGCGCCGAACCAGCGCACGTAGCGCTCGTGCCAGTCCTCGCAATTCAGGCTCGCCACCGCGATCTTCAGGTCGCGGAAGCGGAACGGCAGGTGCTGCACCAGAGGCGCCGCGAGCAGGCGCACGCGCCGCGGCACGCTCCAGTACATCCAGGCGAGGCACTCGGCGACGTGCTTGCGGTAGCCGCCGAGCACCTCGTCCGAGCCCTCGCCGGTGAGCACCATCTTCACGGTGCGCGAGGCCTCGCGCGAGAGCATGAAGATCGCGATGTCGGAAGGCTCGGAGACCGGGGCATCGCGCGCCGCCACGAGCTGCGGCAGGTAGTCGATGAAGTCGCGGGGCGTGACCACCATCTCGTGGTGCTCGGTGCCGAACTCGCGCGCGACCGTCGCGGCGTGCGACAGCTCGCTGTGGCGGTCGCCGTCGAAGCCGACCGAGAAGGTCTTGACCTTCGAGCAGTGGCGCGTCATCAGCGCCACGATCACGCTCGAGTCGAGCCCGCCCGACAGATAGGCACCGAAGGGCACGTCGCTCACCATCTGTAGCTCGACCGACTCGCCGAGCTGCGCGAGGAAGGCGGCCGGCGTGTCGCGGTTGGCGAGCGCCGAGGGCTTGGCGCGCGGGAACTTGTCGGGCGGCGTCCAGTAGCGGATCTCCTGCAGGTGGCCGCGGTGCCAGATCGCCACGCTCGCCGGCGGCAGCTTGCGGATCGCGGTGAGCAGCGTGCGCGGGCCCGGCACGTAGCGGTAGGCGAGGTAGTCCCAGACCGCCGAAAGATCGACCTCGTGCGTGACGCCCGGGAGCGTGAGCAGCGCCTTGATCTCGGAGGCGAAGTAGAGCGCGCCCGCCGCCTCGTGCAGGTAGAGCGGCTTCTCGCCGAAGCGGTCGCGCGCGAGGAACAGGCGCTCGGCGCGCGCATCCCACACGGCGAAGGCGAACTGGCCGCGCAGGCGGTGCACGCACTGCGTGCCCCACTGCTGGTAGGCGCGCAGCAGCACCTCGGTGTCGGAGTCGCGCTCGAAGCGGTGGCCGTGGCCCTCGAGCTCGGCGCGCAGCTCGCGGAAGTTGTAGATCTCGCCGTTGAAGGTGAGCGCGAGCCCGGCTTCGTCGTCGCGCATCGGCTGGCGCGAGCCGTTCGGGTCGATGATCGCGAGGCGGCGATGCCCCAGCGCCACGCGGAAGGCGCCGTGCTCGGCGCTATAGAAGCAGCTCCCGGCGCCGTCGGGCCCGCGGTGGAACAGGGCCTCGAGCATGGGTTGCAGCGCGCGCTCGTCGGGAGCGCTCGCCGCCGGTGCTGCCCATCCTGCAATGCCGCACATATCAGGTTGCTGCCTTCGGGGTCCGCGCCGCGCACAGGCCCCAATAAAGTTGAGAAAAGTCGCGCGCCACGCGCTCGATCGAGTACTCCCCGGCGATGTGCTTGCGGCAGGCCGCGCTCATGCGCGCGAGCGCGGCGCGGTCCTGCGCGATCGTGGCGATCGCCTGCGCGAGCGCCTCGGCGTCGCGCGGCGCGACGAACACGCCGTGCTCGCCGCCGGCCACCACGTCGGGAATCGCGCCCACCGGCGTCACGATCGGCACCACGCCCGCGGCCATCCCCTCAAGCAGCGCGTACGGCAGCCCTTCGGTGTAGCTCGCTAGCACGAGCGCGTCGGCCTGCGAAAGGAGCTGCGCCTTGTGCTCGCCGTAGGCCGCGCCGACGAAGCTCACGTCGCGGCCGAGGCCGGCTTCGCGCACGTACCGGCGCAGGCGCGCCTCCTCGGGGCCGTTGCCCGCGATTACGAGGCGCGCCGCAATGCCGCGGCTCCTCGCGAGGCGCAGCCCCTCGACGGTCTCCAGCAATCCTTTCCCCGGCACGAGACGCCCGACATAGATGAGCCGCAGCGGCGCGCCGGGCTCCGGCGCGGCGCGGTTGTACCGCAGATACGGCCCGCAATCGATGCCGTTCGGCACGAGCTCGACCGCCTGCGCCGGCACGGCGGCGCGGAACGCGCCGAGCTGCTCGCGCGAGAGCACCACGAGCACGTCGGGCCAGTGCAGCATGCGGCGCATGAAGGCGGCGAACACGCGGCTCTTCGCCGCGAACTCGTCGAGCAGCCCGCCGTGCACCTGGTAGAGCACGCGCGCGCCGCAGAGCCGCGCGGCGAGCACATAGCTGAAGTCGCGCCAGTACGCCTTTGCATTAAGCGAGGTATTGATGTGCACCAGCTCCGCCCCATGGCGCGCGATCGCCGCAGCCAGCGCGAGCGGGCTCAGCACGACGCGCGCGAAGCGCCCGAGCAGGCCTTCCTGGCGCCCTTCGCTGCCGACCTGGAAATGCACGAGCTCGAAGCGGCCGGACAGCCGCGAGCCGAGCAGGCCGTTCAGGTGCGTGGTGACGCCACTGATCGCCTCGCGGCTCGGCCCGAGCAGCAGGACGACGTGACGCTT
Source organism: Burkholderiales bacterium (assembly GCA_036506355.1). GTDB lineage: Bacteria > Pseudomonadota > Gammaproteobacteria > Burkholderiales > SG8-39 > SCGC-AG-212-J23. The sequence goes on along the minus strand of DASXRW010000303.1, from coordinate 5,895 downwards.
CACGCGGCTTTTCTGAGCGGGACTTGACGCACGCGCGGCGCGCGCTCGGTGCTGGCGCTGACGCCGAGCGATTCGTACAGATTTTCCAGCACCGACAATGCCCGCTCCGGCGCGAAGCGCGCCTTGGCGGTCTCGCGTGCCGCTGCGCCCATGCGCGCGGCGAGCCCGCGGTCGATCAAGAGACGCCGCAGCGCGCGCTCGAGACCCGCCTTGTCGCCCGGCGCGACGAGAAAACCGCTCGCGCCGTCGGCGACCACCTCGCCTATTCCCCCTGTGGGCGAGGCGACGACAGGCACCCCGGCGCTCATCGCCTCGAGGAGCGAGACCGGCAGCGCCTCGTCGTACGACGGCAGCGCGAAGGCGGCCGCGTGCTCGAGCAGCGCGCGCTTGCCCGAAGGCCCGACCCAGCCCGTGAACTTGACCGCGTCGGCGATGCCGAGGCGCTCGGCATAGTGCGCGACGCCGATGCGGTCGCCGTCGCCGGCGCACACGAGGCGCACATCGGGCACCGCGGCGCGCAGCCCGGCGACGGCGTCCAGGAGATCGTAGATGCCCTTCTTCGCCTCGAGCCGCCCGAGGAACAGCACCAGGTTCGGCTTCGCCGGCAGCTCGGGCACCGCGACCGCCACCGGCGGCGGCGTGAGCACCACGTCGACGTTGCGCCCGAGGCTCTTCACCCAGGTGCGCGAAGCCTCGCAGGGCACGCACACGAGGGCCGCGCGCTCGAGGAACCAGCGGATCGACGGGTCGAAGCCGTTGCCGTGCAACTGCACGACGAGCGGGCAGCCGGCGGCGAGCGCGGCGCCCATGAAGGCCGCCTCGCGCCAGAACCCGGCGCCGGCGGCGGCGTGCACGTGCACGACCATGCGGCGGCGCTGCGCGAGCAGCGCGGCGAAATCGCGCGCCGCCTTTGCCAGCAGCACGCCCTTCTGGGCGAGCGTGCCATCCCCGTTGGTGGCGATGTATTGGATCGGCCAGCGCTTGAACAGGCCGTTGGCGCGATAGCTTTCGACCACCGCGGCGATGCTGCCGCGGGTCTCGGGCGCCACGCCGAGCATGGCGATGCTGGAATAAAGACGCGTCTGCATTGCGCTAGATTCGCCGCCGGCGTGCGAACGCGTCCACCACGGTGAGATCGCCCGCCCGGTTCATGGTGTGCAGTCCGAAAAGCCCGGCTTGCGGATCCGCCAACAGGCGCTCCACCTGCCGCTCGGCATAGTCCTGCGGCGTGAGCTTGAGCACGCGCTGGATGGCGAGGCCGGCGCCGTAGCGCGGCACGCAGACTTGCGCCGGCCGGTAGAGCACGCCGTCGCGCGCGAAGAGCCGGCCCGCGGGGCGCGAGGAGCGCGCGTCGGACTTCACCGGGTTCTTCGGATGCGGCCGCCAGTCGCCCGTGAGCCGCTCGGCGTGGAAGAGGTGCAGCTCGTCGTCGAACATGCGGCTCTCGCCCGCGGCCGAGTTGGCGAACATCCACCAGCGATCCGTCCCGCGGTAGAGCGTCGCGTCCACCAGGCGCAGCCCGTCGATCAGGATGCGCTCGCGCTTCCACAGCAGCGGAAAATCGACGCAGCGGTAGAGCTCTACGCTACGGTTCTTCGCGCTCTCCGGCAGCATGTAGAGCTGGCCGTCGTGCTCGAAGAGGAATGGGTACGAGAGGTGATGGTCGGCTTCCAGCACGCGCTGCGGCTTCGCTGCGTTTCCGGCCGCGTCGAGCTCGATCATCGAGATGTGCGCCTTGCGCTCGGCGTAGGGCAGCTCCTCGAAGAAGATGTAGTAGCGCCCGCTTTTCTCCACGACGAAGGGATCGGCCCAGTCGCGGTCCTTCGGCGGCATGAGCCTGGTAAAGCCCTTAAGGTCTGCCGAGACCGGCCCATCGCCGAACTTGTAGGCGAGGAACCACTGCTCGATATGCAGCGCCCGGTCCATGCCGCGTACCGCCAGGCGGCCCATGATGCGCGAGAGGTCGCCGATGCCCGGCTGCACCGCCGGCGCGCGGTGCGGTACCTCGCGGCAGCGCGCGAGCCAGCCCTCGCCCGAGCGGTGCAGCTCGAGGAGCGCGCGGTAGGCGAACTCGGCGGTCTTGCGCAGGAGCTGGTCGCGGTTGCGCGCGACCGAAAAGGGGTAGGTGCGCGACCACGACTGGTAGGCAAGGCGCGCCGGGCGGTCGGGCGCGAGGCGCACCTTGACGCCCGAAGCGGTGAGCGGCTCGGCAGCGGCCACTTCGGGGAGGCCGGCGAGGCTCTCGCCCTGCGCCCCGTCGGCGCCGAAGCAGAAGCGCCATACGCCGTAGCGCGCCCTGCCGTCGAGCGCGCCGTCGTCGACTTCGCCGAGCGCGAACGCGACGTCCAGGGGTTGTTCCGCGCCCGCGGGCACGTGCTCGGCGAGCACGACGAGATCGGTCGGATCGGCGCCGAAGAACCGGCGGTCGATATTCGCATACAGGCGCCACGGCGCGCTGGGGCTGGGCTGACGGGCGCTGCCCACGTCGACCAGGCGCACGTCGGCAAAATCGGAAGCGCCGAGCTTGGCGAGCGCCTCGGCCACCCAGCGCGGCTGCAGCGGGCCGTCGGCGAACACGCCGACGCGCAGTTTCTTCTGGAGCGGGCTTGCCGCTAGTGCTAGAGCCGCCATACCCGCAGTCCTTCTTTGCGGAAGGCGGCGGCGTCGAGCACCGACTTGATGTCGATCAGGCAGCCCGCGCGCACCACCTTGCGCAGGATCGCCTCGGTCGGCGCCTCGAGGTAGCGCCGGTGCGCGACGGCGAGGATCAGCGCGTCGGCCGCCGGCAGTGAGTCCCAGTCGGTGAGGCGCACGCCGTACTCGTGCAGCGCGTCCTCCGGGCTCGCCTGCGGATCGTGCACGAAGGTCTCGACGCCGAACTCGTGCAATTCGCGGATGATGTCGATGACCTTGGAGTTACGGATGTCGGGCACATCTTCTTTAAACGTCAGACCAAGCACATTGACCTTGGCGCCCTTGATGTTGCGCCCGGCGTGGATCATCTGCTGTACGGTCTTGCGCGCGATGTGGCTGCCCATGCTGTCGTTGATGCGCCGCCCCGCGAGGATCACCTCGGGGTGGTAGCCCATCAGCTCGGCCTTGTGCGTGAGGTAGTACGGGTCGACGCCGATGCAGTGGCCGCCGACCAGGCCCGGCCGGAACGGCAGGAAATTCCACTTGGTGCCCGCCGCCTTCAGCACCTCGGTGGTGTCCAAGCCCATGCGCTCGAAGATGATGGCGAGCTCGTTGACGAACGCGATGTTGAGATCGCGCTGCGTGTTCTCGATCACCTTGGCCGCTTCCGCCACGCGGATGGACGAGGCGCGGTAGACGCCCGCCTTCACCACGGAGGCATAGAGTTCCGCCACTTTTTCCAGCGTAGCGGGATCGTCGCCGGAGACGACTTTGAGAATCTGCGTGAACGTGTGCTGCTTGTCGCCCGGGTTAATGCGCTCGGGCGAGTAGCCGACGTGAAAATCCTGGCGCCAGCGCATGCCGGACGCCTTTTCCAAAATAGGGACGCAGACCTCCTCGGTCGCGCCGGGGTAGACGGTCGATTCGTACACCACGATCGCGCCGGGCTTCATGTAGCGCCCGACGGTTTCGCTCGCGGATTCCAGGGGTGACAAATCAGGCTGGCGCGCGGCGTTGATCGGCGTCGGCACGGCGACGATGATGAAATCGGCCTCGCCCAGCTCCGTGGCAAAGGAGCTCGCGCGGAACTGGCGCGCTTCCAGGAGATCGGCGGTGCTCACCTCGCCCGTGGCATCGACGTGATGCCGCAGGTTCTCGATGCGCTTTTTGGAAAGGTCGTAGCCGATGGTCGGACGCTGGCGCCCGAACGCGACCGCCACGGGCAGGCCGACGTAGCCCAGGCCGACGATCGCGACCGCGGGCAGCGTCGCCGCGGCGGCGGTTTCGATCTTGCTGCGTTCGAGCACCTCAGGCATGCGCCACCTTCCGTTCGTCCCGAACTTCATCCCGGCTGGCGAGATTGTCGGCATACCAATCGATCGTCTTTAGCAGGCCTTCCGTGATCCGAACCGTAGGGCGGTAGCCGAGCAGGCGCGCCGCCTTCGAGATGTCGGCGCGCGAGAACTGCAGGTCGCCGCGGCGCGGCTCCCGGTGCACCGCTTTTACATGCCGGGCAGGGGGAAAGCGCAGCGCGACGCCGGCGCGGATCAGCTCAAACAGCTCGGTGAGCGAGGTCTGGTCGCCGAGCGCGATGTTGTAGGCCTGGCCGAGCGCCTGCGGGTCCTCGACGGTCGCCGCGAGCAGGTTCGCCTGCACGACGTTGTCGATGTGGCAGAAGTCGCGCGCCGCGCTGCCGTCGCCGTTGATGTAGGGCACCTGATCGCGCAGCAGCGCGCCGATCCACGCCGGGATCACCGAGGCGTAGGCGCCGTTCGGGTCCTGGCGCGGGCCGAAGACGTTGAAGTAGCGCAGCCCGATGCTCTTGAACCCATAGCAGACGTCGAACACGTCCGCGTAGAGCTCGTTCACCTGCTTGGTGAGCCCGTAAGGCGACACGGCGCGGCCGGTGACCGCCTCGATCTTGGGCAGCGCCGGATGGTCGCCGTACACCGCGCTCGAGCTCGCGTAGACGAAGCGCTCGACGCCCGCGTCGCGCGCCGCCACCTGCATGTTGAGGAAGCCGGCGACATTCGCTGCGCTGCTCGCGATCGGGTCGTCGATCGAGCGCGGCACGCTGCCGAGCGCCGCCTCGTGCAGCACGATGTCGACGCCGGCGCAGGCACGCCGGCAGGCGTCGAGCGAGCGGATGTCGCCCTCGATGAAGCGGATGCCCGCCGGCAGGTTCGCGCGCTTGCCGGTGGCGAAGTTGTCGAGGCCGACGACCGACTGGCCGAGCTCGAGCAGCTGCTCGGCGAGGTGCGAGCCGATGAAGCCCGCCGCTCCGGTCACCAGCCAGGTCCGGCCGCCGCTTCTACCCCCACTTCTAATGCGCTGTAGCGCGGTTTCGTAGCTGTTCACTTTTGCTCCGGGTTGCACAAATTTCCACCAGCAGCTGCTCGTAGTGCTCGACCATCGCGCGCTCCGAGAAGCGGCTCGTCACCGTCGCGCGCGCGTTCTCGCCCATGCGAGTGCGCACCAACGGGTCGGCGAGCACGGCGAGACGGTCTACTAGCGTAGCGGTATCACCCACCGGGAATAGCCACCCGTCCTGGCCCGAGTGGATCATCTCGGCGGCGCCGCCGACATCGGGATGCACCACCGGCTTGCTGAGGGCCATGGCCTCGATCGCGGCGAGAGAAAACGCCTCCGTAAAACTCGTGAGGGCGACGACATCGCAAACCGACAGGAACGGGCGGACGTCCTCCTGCAGGCCCGAGATCACCACCCGATTGGCGACACCGAGTGCCCGCGCCCGAGCTTCGACCGAGGCGCGCTCGGGCCCGTCGCCGATGAAGAGCGCGCGCGCGGGCAGGCCCTGCTTGCAGAGCCTGGCGATCGCCTCGACCAACTGGGCGGGGTTCTTCTCGGGGCGCAGCACCGCGGAGAGGCCGATGACGTAGTCCTCCTCGGCGAAGCCGAGGGCGCGCCGCAAGGCAGACGCGTTCACCGGTTGCCAGTGCTCGAGGTCGACGCCGTTGTAGATCACCCTGTTGGTCCGGCCGAACAGGCCGCGGCGCAGCCAGTGGCGGCGCTGGCGCTCGCAGACGAACACGGCGCAGGCCGCGCTCCAGAAGAACGGCCGGTAGGCGGCCATCTGGAGCCGCTCCTTGAGCGTGCGGATGTAGGTCGAATGCAGCGTCACCACCAGCGGCACGCCCGGGTTGGCGAGCGCGGTGTACATCAGCGCATAGGGGTTGGTCGCAAGCACCGCCTGCGGCGCGAGCCGCGTCAGCGCCGCGTGCAGGTGCGAGAGCGCGCCGA
>DASXRW010000302.1:0-9964 GCA_036506355.1 Burkholderiales bacterium | reverse complement strand
TTCGCGGCCTGCGGTAGTGAACTACAACCGCTCGGGCCAGCCCACCGACCGCGACGTCGTGGTCTATTACGGCTCGAACGACGGCATCGTGCACGCGGTGAAAGGCGGGCAGGACAACACCGACGGCAACGAGAAATGGGGCTTTGTTCCCACCGAGTTCTACAACCGGTTCGCAAGGATGTACTCCGAGAACCCGATCGTGTCGTCGGCAAACCCGCGGACTTATTTCGCCGACGGCTCGCTCAGCATCGACGCGGTCTACATCAACGACCGGATCGAAGGCGCGGGTGCCAACGCGCAGCTCTACGTCGGCATGCGCCGCGGCGGGCGCTTCTACTATTCCCTCGACGTCACCGATCCGGACGACCCGCTTTACAAATGGAAGATCGACAACAGCACCGCGGGCTTCGCCGAGCTGGGCCAGTCGTGGTCCGAGATGAAGGTCGTCAAGCTCAACGTCAAGTACCCGGTGAGCGCAAGCGCCGCATCGCGCAAGGTGGTCATTTTCGGCGGCGGCTACGACTCGCCGGCGAACGACCCGGCGACGCAGGGCACGGCGACCATGGGACGGGCGATCTACGTGGTCGACGCCCTAACGGGCGCGCTCATCTGGTACACGGCGCCCGCGGCCGACGCGACCGCACCAAGCGCCGCGACGTTCCTGGCGACTGCGAGCATGAGCTTCGCGGCGGCGGCTGACCTTGCGGTCATCGACTCCGACGGCAACGGCTTCGCCGACCGCATCTACGCCGTCGACACGGGCGGCAATATCTGGCGGGTCAACATCGGCGACGCCAACCCCGCGAACTGGACCGTGGGCAAGGTGGCCTCGCTGAGCGGCGCCGCGGCTGCCGACAAGCGCAGGTTCCTGTTCGCGCCGGACATCGTGCCGTTCAACGCCTCCACCGATTCGATCCTCGTCGGTTCGGGCGACCGCGAGCAGCCGTTCGACACCACGATCAATAACCGCTTCTACATGGTCAAGGACTCTCACGCGATCGACGCCCAGCCAAGCTCGGCCGCGACCGAAAGCGACCTCTGCGACCTCACCGCCAACAACCTGCAGGGCGCCGACGCGACCCTCGCAGAGGCCGACCGGACTTGCATCGCCAACGCCGCCAAGAAAGGCTGGCTGATCAAGCTCGGCACCGGCGAGAAGGTGGTCACCAGCTCGAGCACGCTCGGCGGCACGACCACCTTCGCCACCAATACGCCGGTCTCGCAGGTGTCCGGCCAGTGCGTCGGCAGCCTCGGCAAGGCGCTGCTCTACGCCGTGAACTACAAGGATGCGACCTCGACGATCGATTTCAACTCGAACGGCGTGCTCGGCCAGAGCGAGCGCTCCACCGAGAAGCCCGGCGGCGGCTTCCCGCCCTCGCCGGTGCCGGTGTCGATCAAGATCGACGACAAGTACTACGAGGCCGTGATTACCGGCACGCAGGTCATCAATCCGCCGACCTCGTCGATCGGCCACCGCTACCGCGTGTTCTGGAACATGGCGGTGGACAACTGAGGTGACGTGCAGGCGCTCGCGCTCGATTACGAGGTTTCGTGGCGGCGTGCCATGCCGCTTGCGGGACTCGTCTCGATCGCGCTGCACACGGCGCTCCTGACGCTGCCGCTCGGCACGCTCGGCTCGCCGCGCGAGGGCTCGGCGTCGCCGCCGCGCAGCGTGCTCACCGCGAGCATCACCGCAGCGGCGCCTCGCGCAGCCACACCGGTGCCGCAACCCGTACGCACCGAGATGCCGGCCCAGGCGCCGCTCGCGCTTGCGGCGTCGCCGCCGCTGCCCTATTTCAAGCTGTCGCAGCTCTCCGAGGCGCCGCGGGCGCTTGCCGAGCCGCCGCTCGAGCTGCTGCAGTCGATCGTGAAGCAGGCCGGCGCGGTGAACCTGCGCCTGTTCATCGACGAGGCGGGAAACGTCGCCCAGATCGATGTCGAGTCGGCTTCGCTGCCCGCGGAGGCGACGATGCGCGCGGTCGCGATCTTCAGCCATATGCGCTTCACCCCGGGCAAGATCGGCCGCTTCTCGGTCAAGAGCCAGATTCCCGTCACGGTCGGCGCGGTGCGGCAGCGATCGTACGATAGCCAGTGATACAATCGCCGCTCTCGCGAAAGCGCGCGCGGGCTGGTGTAGCTCAGCTGGTAGAGCAACTGATTCGTAATCAGTAGGTCGCCCGTTCGAGTCGGGCCACCAGCACCAACAGGGCTCCATGGCGGCCACGATCCTTGTCGTTGACGACGATGAAAGCATGCGGGAGTTGCTCCGCCTGCATCTCACCGCGGCGGGCTATGAGGTGCAGGTCGCGGAGGACGGGATCGCGGCGGGCTACCTCGTGCTGCGCAGCCCGCCCGACCTGATCATCTCCGATGTCAACATGCCGCACCTCGACGGCTTCGAGTTCATCGAGGCGCTGAAGGCCGACAAGACCCTGCCGGACATCCCGGTGATCTTTCTCACCTCGGTGGAGGAGGGCGACCATCGGGGCAAATCGCTCGGCGCGGTGGGCTACATCACCAAGCCGGTGCGCGCGGACAAGCTGCTCAGCCTCGTGGCGCAGCACGTCAGCGGCGGGCGCACGCCGATCGGCTAGCGCGGCGCGGCCGGGGTTTCGGTGGGTGCTGCCGCGGAGGGCTGCGGCGCGGGTTTCGGCGGCGTGGGCGCCGCCTGGTTGCCGGGGCGCACCACGCCGGCGGGCGGATAGCCGGCGATATCGAGCGCCTGGTTGAACGCCTGGGGCGAGGCGGTCTTCTCGACCTGGCCGCCGACCACGAGCACGGGCACGTTCAGCCCACCGCTCACCTGCTTCAGCTCATCCAGCATCTGCTGGTTGCTGATGAGCTTTTCCCTGAAGGGGACGCCGCGCTTGTTCAGCACGTCGCGCGCCATCTGGCAAGGGTCCTTGCAATCAGGAAAGGTGTAGAGCGTGACGGGCGCGTTGCGGATCGCCTGCGTCAGCTCGTAGCTCGGCTGCTGGCCGAGCTCGTTGCCTTTGAGGTTCTTTTTCTGTGCGCTCTTGGCCGACGGCGGCGGCGGCGTGTCGCTGTAGTGCACGCGTCCCTTTTCGTCGACCCAGCGGTATTGCTGCGCCGACGCCGAGGTCGCCGCCAACAAGAAGCTGAAAAGGATGAGCGCCCTGAGAATCACCGCCAAATCATACACCGCGCTATTGCGCGCATTCCCTGAGCTCGCTGCCTTCGATGCCGCGCGCCGCATCCTTGAGTCGTGCATGCAGCGCGCCGTCGACGCCCTTCACCTGCAGCCATACTTTCGGCACGACCGTTTCGTGCGGGCCGACCTGCGCGCTGCGCACCCCCAGGCCGCGCAGCGCGGCGAGGCGCGCCTGCGCCGCGTCCTCGGTGCGGAATACGCCGAGCGAGAGCGCCCAGCGATACGGCCCGTCCTCCTGCACGATGAAGTAATCGTCGATCGAAAGGGCCTTCAGTTCCGCGGCCTTTTTCAGCGCCGCGGGCCGGCTGCCCTGCGGCGCAATGAACACCCACCAGCCCGCGGCTTCCTCGGTGCGCCGCTGCGCGAGCCGCGCGCCGAGCGCGAGCGGCTCGAGCGCCTTCTCGGCGCGCGGCGCATCGGCGAGCGTGAAGCTGCCCCACTCGAGGCATTTCAGCGCGAGCGGCGCGGTCACGGGAGGAGATGCGGGCCGCGCGCTCACCGGCGGCAGCTCGCTCGGCGCGATCACCTTCAGCTTCTCGGGCTCGATCTGGCGCCCGAGCGGCAGCGGATCGGCCGAAGCCTCGGGCGGCACGATGTAGCGCGACCAGGCGAAAAACGCGACGTTGCCGAGCACCAGGAGCAGGAAAAGCGCTCTCACCGTACCGTCTTCAAGGTCGGCTTCGCCCGCGCGGCGCGCTCGGAGAGCGCGATGTGCGCGAGCCCGTCGAGCACCAGGTTCTCCACATAGCGTCGCGGCATCGAGAGCTGGTCGACCAGCGTGCGCCCGGCACCGCCGGCGACCAGGCAGAGCGGCGCCGGTGCGACCTCGCGGAACACGCGGTACATGCGCTCGACCGCGCCGGCCTGGGCGTGGCGGCAGCCGGTCTCGATGGCATCGATGGTGTTGCGCGGCGTGTCGCTGTACTTGCCTTCCTGGATCGGCAGGCGCCCGGTGTGCTCGTGCAGCACGAAACGCATCAGCTCGACGCCGGGGAGGATCGCGCCGCCGAGGAACGCGCCGTCGGCGCCGAGCATGTCGACCGTGGTCGCGGTGCCGGCATTGACCACGAGCGAGGCGCCGTTGTGCAGCGCGCGTGCCGCGATCAGGGCGGCCCAGCGGTCCGGCCCCAGCAGCTCCGGGCGCTCGTAGCGGTTCTGCACGCCGCAGCGCTCGAGCTCGGCGTGCAGCCACAGCGGCTCGGCGTCGAAGATGCTCGTCCAGTTGACGAGCAGCTGGTGCGCGCCTTCGCCGGCGACGTTGGAGATCACGATGCGCTCGGGCGCCTCGTGCGTCACCGAGAAGGGATTGATGTGGTCGCTCGAGGCGGCAAACTCGATCAGCGACACGGTCGCGATGCTGGTCCAGTGATGGCCGTCATGCCAGCCCCACTTGACGCGCGAGTTGCCGGCGTCGATGCACAGGATCATGCCGGCCTCGCCGAGAGGACACGGCCGCTGCGCACCGCGCGCAGGCCTGAACGCGTTTGCAGCTGCAAGCCGCCGTCGCTGTCCAGGCCGCGCGCAAGCCCCGTCAGCACGCGGCCGTCGGCGAGGCGCACGCGCAGGCGCTTGCCGGCGTGCGCGTCCATGCGCTGCCACTCGCCGCGCAGCGGTTCCAAGCCATGGGCCTGGAACATCGCCAATGCCTCGAGCAGGCTCTGCGCGAGGCGCTCGATCAGGCGGTTGCGCTCCACCGCTACGAACTGGTCGAGCGCGGCGATCGGCCTGCGAAGGCGCGCCTCGAGCGCGGCGTCCCGCCGGCAATTGATGCCGACGCCAAGGACGGCGAGGCTGCCGCGCGTTTCAACCAGGATGCCGCCGAGTTTCGCCCCGTCGACCACGAGGTCGTTCGGCCATTTCAGGCCAGCCCGCGCGACGCCAAGCGCGCGCAGCGCACGCGCTGTGCCGACGCCAGCGACAAGTGATAAACCCGCCAGCTCGCGCGCCGGCCTGCGGATCAGCGCGGAAAGCGAGAACGTGACGCCGGCGCCGCGCGCCGAGTACCAGCGTCGCCCGCGCCGACCGCGGCCCGCGGTCTGCTCTTCCGCCGCCAGCAGCACATCAGGCCTGCCTTCCGCGAGCAGCACGGCGTTGGTCGAGCCGCAGCGCTCTACCATCCGCACTTCGATCCCCGGCAGATCCATGCCGCTAGTTTACGCGGGTGCGAAATTGAAGTTGCGGCCGGGCGCGGCGGCAAAAAGCGCGCGCGTGTACTCGTGCTGCGGCCGGAGAAACACGTCCTCGGCGCTGCCGTGCTCGACGATCCGGCCGGCCTGCATCACCGCCACCTGGTCGCAGACCTGCGCCGCCACGCGCAGGTCGTGCGTGATGAACAGCATCGCCAGCTCGAGCCGGGTGCGGATCTCCTCGAAAAGGCGCAGCACCTGCGCCTGCACCGACACATCGAGCGCCGACACCGGCTCGTCGGCAACCAGCAGGTCGGGCTCGACGGCGAGCGCGCGCGCGATGCAGATGCGCTGGCGCTGGCCGCCCGAGAACTGGTGCGGGTAGCGGCCGAGCGCCGCCGGGTCCATGCGCACCAGCTCCATCAGTCGGCGCGCGCGCTCGATTGCAGCGGCGCGCGGCACGCCGTAGTTGAGCGGCCCCTCGATGATCGCCTCGCCGACGCTGCGCCGCGGATTGAGCGAGCGGTACGGGTCCTGGAACACGATCTGCACGCGCCGGCGGAAGCCCCGCATCTCGCTCGAGCGCATGCGCGCGAGATCGACGCCGGAGAGCCGGATCTCGCCGCTCGAAGGCTCGATCAGTCGCACGATGCAGCGCGCCACCGTCGACTTGCCCGAGCCCGATTCGCCGACGATGCCGAGCGTCTGGCCCTTGCGCACCTCGAGCGTCACGTCGCTCGCCGCGCGCACCTCGCGTTTTTTCCGCAGCCAGGCGCGCTCCACATAGGTTTTGGACAGGCCGCGCGTCGCGAGCACCACCGGCGCATCGACCGGTACCGCGCGGCCGTGCGGCTTGAGCGTGGGCACCGAGCCGATCAGCATGCGGGTGTACTCGTGGCGCGGCCGCGTCAGCAGCTCGACCTTGTCGCCGAGCTCGACGAGGCGCCCCTCGCGCAGCACGGCGACGCGGTGCGCGATCTCGGCGACGACACCGAAGTCGTGCGTGACGAAAAGCACCGCCATGCCGTGGCGGCGCTGCAGCTCCACGATCAGCTTGAGGATCTGCGCCTGCGTGGTCACGTCGAGCGCGGTGGTCGGCTCGTCGGCGATCAGCAGCGCCGGCTCGAGCGCGAGCGCGATCGCGATGCCGACGCGCTGGCGCTGGCCGCCGGAGAGCTGGTGCGGATAGGCCTGCAGCAGGCGCTCGGGATCCGGCAGCGCCACCTCGCGCATGAGCGCCGCGGCGCGTGCGCGCCGCTCGGCTTCGGGCTTGGCGGTGTGGTAGCGCAGCACTTCGTCGATCTGCGCGCCGCAAGTCATCACCGGGTTCAGCGCGCTCATCGGCTCCTGGAAGATCATCGCCATGCGCGCGCCGCGCAGCGCGCGCCGCCGCGCCTCGGCTGCGCGCGTGAGCTCCTCGCCCTCGAGCCAAACTTCACCGCCCGCGAGAGTCAGCGTCTTCGGTAGCAGGCCCATGATCGAATGCGCGATCACCGTCTTGCCCGAGCCCGACTCGCCGACCAGGCACAGGATCTCGCCGCGTTCGACGCTGAAGGAAGCCGCCGAGACGGCCTCCGGACGGTCCCCTCCCGTGGGCAACCGCACCGTGAGGTTGTGGACTTCGAGCGTGCTCATACGCGCTTCGCCATCTTCGGATCCAGCGTGTCGCGCAGGCCATCGCCCAGGATGTTGACCGCGAGCACCGTGACTGCCAGGAACACGCCGGGAAAAAAGACGTTGTGCGGGTAGGCGACGAACTGCACGCGGCCTTCGGCCATGATGTTGCCCCAGGTCGGGATGTCGGGCGGCAGGCCGACGCCGAGGAAGGAGAGGATCGCCTCGAGCAGGATGGCGAAGGCGCAGATGTAGGTGCCCTGCACGAGAAGCGGCGCGATGGTGTTGGGCAGGATGTGGCCGAACATGATTTTCGCGGTCGGCGTGCCGAGCGACACCGCCGCCTCGACGTAGGGCTCCTCGCGGATCGACAGCACGAGCGCGCGCACGAGACGCGTGACTCGCGGGATTTCCGGGATGGCGATGGCGATGACCACGCTCGGCAGGCTCGCCCGCCACAGCGCGACCACGGCGATGGCGATCAGGATCGCCGGTATCGCCATGATGCCGTCCATTACGCGCATCACCAGGCCGTCGAGCCAGCGGATGTAGCCGGCGCTAAGGCCGCACACGACGCCGAACAAAAGCGCGAGCAGCGCGGCGGCCAGGCCGATGACGAGCGACACCCGGGTGCCATAGAGCACGCGGCTGTAGATGTCGCGGCCGAAGGAGTCCGAGCCCATCAGAAACACGTGCTTGACGCTCTCGCCCTCCAGCGTGGTGATCTCGCCGGCCTCGCCGGGCCTGAGATCGCGGCTTGCCGCATCGAACAGCGTCGGGTCGACCGTGCCGAGCCACGGCGCGGCGAGCGCGATCAGCACGAGGATGATGAGCGCGGCGCCGCCGATGCGCACCGACCAGTTATGGAGGATCTTCAATACCGGATCCTGGGGTCGAGGAAGACGTAGGAGAGATCGATCAGCAGGTTGATCGCCACGTAGATGAACGAGAAGAAGAGGATCACGCCCTGGATCGTCGGAAAGTCGCGCGCCAGCACCGCGTCGACCGTGAGCCGGCCAAGGCCCGGGATCGCGTACACCGACTCGGTCACCACCACGCCGCCGATCAGGATGGCGATGCCGATGCCGATCACCGTCGCGATCGGCACCGCGGCATTGGCGAGCGCATGGCGCACGAGCACGCGGATCTCCGGCAGCCCTTTGGCGCGCGCGGTGCGGATGTAGTCCTCGCCGAGCGCTTCCAGCACCGAGGCGCGCGTCACGCGCGCGATCAGCGCGATATAGATCACCGACAGAGTGATCGCCGGCAGGATCAGGTGGCGGAGAAAGGGCCAAAGCCCATCCGCCAGGCGCGCGTACCCCTGCACCGGAAGCCACCCGAGTTGCAGCGACACGAGCCAGATCAGCAGATAGGCGAGCACGAAAACCGGAACGGAGAAGCCGAGCACCGAGAAGGCCATCAGCGCGCGGTCGAACCAGCCGCCGTAGCGCCATGCCGCCACCACGCCGAGCGGAATGGACACGAGCACTGCGATGAGGATGGTGAGCGTGGCGAGCGCGAAGGTGGGCTCGAGGCGCTGGGCGATCAGGGTCGTGACCTTGATGCGGAAGTAGAACGACTCGCCCAGATCGCCCGAGAGCACTTTGCCGAGCCAGATGCCGAACTGCACGACGATCGGCCGGTCGAGGCCGAGGCCGGCGCGGATGCGCTCGATCTGCTCGGCGCTGGCGGCGTCGCCCGCCATGATCGCCGCGGGATCGCCGGGCGTGAGGCGCAGCAGCAGAAACACCAGCACCGCGACGACCAGCAGGACTGGGATCGTCGCCGCGAGCCGCCGGGCGATGAACTGGATCAGTTCTTCTTAATGTTCCAGTAGAGGTTGCCCGGCCCGGTGACGAAGCCGGTGATGTTGCGCCGCGCGGCGAGCGGATTGACGTATTCGCCGAGCGGCGCATGCGTGCCGATCTCGAAGGCGCGCGCCTGGATTTGCTCGGCGAGCGCTTTCTTCTTCGGCTCTTCGGTCGCGCGCGCGAACTGGTCGCGCAATTTCTCGAGCTCGCCGTCGGCGGGCCAGCCGAACCAGGATTTCTCGCCGAGCGCGCCGACCGCGGGGTTGGCGATCGGGTTCCAGATGTCCGGCGCGACCCACGCGGTGCAGAACATGTTCCAGCCGCCCTGCGCGGGTGGGTCCTTCTTCGCGCGGCGCGTCACCACCGTATTCCAGTCCATCGCCTGCAGGTCGACCTTGAATCCCGCCTGCCGCAGGAGCTGCGCCGCCACCTCGGGCAGCTTCTGGATCGCGGCGAGGTCGGTCGGCTTCATCAGCACCACCGGCGTGCCGTCGTAGCCCGAGCTCTTCACCAGCTCCTGCGCCTTCTTCATGTTGGACTTCGACTGGATCTCGCTGCCCTTCGGGCTGCCGTAAGGCGTGTTGCAGGTGAACATCGACGCGCACGAGTGATAGAACTCCTTCACGCCGACCTGCGCGCGCAGGAACGGCTCCTGCGCCATCGCCGCGAGCGCCGCCTGCCGCACTTTCTGGTTGTTGAACGGCGGATGCAGATGGTTGAACCGGCACATGTACTGGAAGCCGAGCGGATTGGAATTCACCACCTGGATGTTCTTGTCCGCCTGCAGCGGCGCATAGCTCTCGAAGGCCGGCTGCTCGAGGATGTCGATCTCGCCGCGCGAGAGCGCATTCACCTGCGCCTGCGCGTCGCGCAGCGCGAGGTTCCATTCGACGCGATCGACGTAAACCTGCTTGCCACCCGCGGTGCCGGACGGTGGCTCCTTGCGCGGCACGTACTTCGCATTCTTTCTGTAGACGGCCCGGTCGCCCGGCTTGAATTCTTCCTTGACGAACACATAAGGGCCGCTGCCGGTCGCATCGTCGATCTGCTTGTCGGCCGGCGTGTCCGCGACGCGCTTGGGCATGATGAACGGCACATTGGAGGACGGTTTGCCGAGCGCCTCGAGCACGAAGCCGCAGGCCTCGCGCAGGAAAATACGGAAAGTGTTGGGCGAGGGCGCATCCATGCGCTCGACGAAGGTCATCAGCTTCTGGCCCATCGCGTCGCGCTTGCCCCAGCGC
>DASXRW010000301.1:0-7525 GCA_036506355.1 Burkholderiales bacterium | reverse complement strand
CAGGACATCACGCGCTGCCACGTGACGCTCTCGCGCGAGCAGAGCTCGCAGCGCAAGGGCAACCGCTACAGCGTGATGGTCGAGGTGCGCGTGCCGCGCCAGCACGACCTCGCGGTGAAGAAGCAGAAGCAGATCCACGACATGCAGACGCAGCTGCCGGCGATCATCAACGAGGCCTTCGGCGCCATCGAGACGCAGCTCAAGCGCACGGTGGCGAGGCGCCGGCGCGAGGAGAAGGCCCACAACGGCCAGCCGCACGGGATGATCGAGAAGCTGTTCGCGGAGGAGGGCTACGGCTTCATCCGGGCGCTCGACGACGACCGCCAGTTCTACTTCCATCGCAACAGCGTGCTGCACGACGACTTCGAGCGCCTCACCGTCGGCACCGAAGTGCGCTTTGCCGCCGAGCAGGGCGAGGAGGGCCCGCAGGCGAGCAGCATCCAGGTCGTGAGCAAGCCCGGCGTCAGGTCAACCGAATGAAGGAAGGCATCTGACCCGAACCGAACTGAGTTTTCCCGAGTTCGGCTAACGCCGAACTAGCGCGGTGCCGGATCCGCGACGCGAAACCCTACACCTGCGCTGGTGGTGATGCGCTTCATGGGCACACGCGCGCCGCAGTGTTTGCAGCGCAGGTAATCGCCGCCAGCGTCGTTCTCGACCTTCGGGCTCGACGGCGCTTCGGCGGCGAGCACATCCTCAAGCGAGAACGCGGTATAGAGAAACTTGCCGCATGCCGGACAATCGACGTCGTGAGTGGGCAGCATTCCCGTGCGTTGCAAGGCCCATTCCACCCTGCAAGCTGGCGCGGCGCTTGCAGCACGAGGGAAGGAGGTTCCCATGCTGCATAAAACGAAGGAGCTGGTGGGCGACCGCATCGTCGCGACCGATGGTGAGATCGGGCAAGTGGACGAGGTCCTTATCTCGCCTCAGTCGATCGACCGCTCGCGGTCCTCGAAGAGCGCGATCAGCGTCAATCTATCGCGCAAGCAGGTCGAGCAAAGCCCGGACGTGGACACCAAGAAGCCGGTGTCGCGCCAGTACGAGGAGACTTACGCCCGCCACTACGGAATTTCCCTGTACTGGGCGCCGCCCGAGGCGGCGGCGATGCCGGCGATAGAGCGCGCCGCCCAAACGGAGCGCGAACTCGAGGTGGCCGAGCGCAAGGCAGCCGAGTCGCACTTGCGCTCGAGCGACGAAGTCATCGGCTATTCCATCCAGGCGACGGACGGCGCCATCGGCCACGTCGAAGACCTGCTGGTGGACGACGAAACCTGGTCGGTGGCCGATTTCGTGGACTGGAAAACGCGCGAGGTGCGCTTGCGCATGCGCCGCGGTGAGATCGAGCGCCAGCCGGCGGCGCACTAGCACGAAGATTTCCGCATGCTGCGCATGACCCTGCTCGGCATCGGCGCCATGGCATCGCCGCGCTATCGTCCCGCGGGGCTGCTGGTGGAGTACGCAAAGGCGCGGGTGATGATCGACGGCGGCCCCGGCGCCGCGCCGGCGGGCCGGCTGGATGACTGGCTGGTCAGCGACGCGCAGGGCGAACTCATGGCGACGATCCGGCGGCTGGCGAGACGGCGCAGGGTCGAGCCCGCGGTCAGGCGCTTCGAACAAGGAAAGCTCTCGATCACGCCGCGCCGCGTCGTGCACACGTCTCACCCGGCCTTCGGCTACCTTATCCGCGCGCTCCACAGGACCGCGGTGTGGGCGCCGGAGTTCTATCGCTTCCCGCGCTGGGCGCGCGGCGCGGACCTGATGTTCGCCGAGGCGGCAAGCTGGTCCCGTCCCATCCGGTTCGCCGGCGGCGTCGGCGGGCATGCCGCGGTGCTCGACGTCGCGCGGAGCGCACGCCGGGCGAAAGTCAAGCAGCTAGTATTCGCGCACGTTGGCCGGCCCACGATTCGTGCTCTGGAGCGCGGCGAAACCTTGCCTTTCGGCGAGCTTGGCAAGGAGAGACGTGCGTACTGTTTTCGCCGATCCGGCGCTATGGCTTGAAAGTGGTGATGCGTCCCCAGGTGCTCTTGGTTCCCCAGAGTCCCGCGCGCAGGCACTCGAGCTGGACGATCTGGCTGTGATCGACGAATAGGTTCACTTCAGCGCCGTAGTTCTTGATGTACCACTCGAATACCGCCGGGTCCGCCGCCTCGAACATCACCGCCTCCAGCCCCAGCTCGTCGATGATTCGCGCGACTACGTCGGTGCGCCAGGTCTCGACGCTTTCGGTGATGCCCTCCGACTCGATCATGATGCGGTCGGCGCCGGCTTCGAGGCAGCGCCGCGCCTGGGCAATGAGCCAGCGCACGTCACGCGTTCCCTCTGCCGCGAGCTCTGCCGCCTGGGTGGCGCCGCCGGCGCCGAACTGGATGCCAAGCTCGGGCTTGGCCTTGAGCCCCGCCGCCTTCACCGCCTTGACGAGCGCAATGAGATCGTCAGTCGGCAGGGTGATGAATCCGGTCGAGATCTCGATCAGGTCGAAGCCGAGCGCCTGTGCCTCGCCAACGTACCGGGCAACGTTCTCGACGCCGCCGCGCGCGAGAACGTGCTCGATCCAGCCGCCGGTGGACACGTAGGCCTGGTATTCATGCGCGAGGTGGTTGAGTTCCTGGACGCGGCGGCGGGGCATCAGCGCGAACGAGCCACCGGCGAATTTCAAGCCATCGACATACTCACCCACCGTTTCGAGGATGTCGGAGAGATAGCGCGTCCCCATCACGGAGTAATAGGGGCCGCGGATCTCCGTCAGCCCGCGCCGCCGCGGTTTGGCTTCGCGCCGGTTGATCGGCAGAAAGGAGAACGCACGATCGTCCAATCGGGCTCATTCCTTATCATCCGGGCGGGGTTATCCCGTGCTCTACCAGCCGGCTCGCGACCAGCGCGATGAGCACGAGCGCTATCGCGAGCGCCTGCCAGCCCACGCGTTTGAACATGTGCCGATGGCTCTCGCGCTGGTCGGCTTCGCCGCCATACGCCATGGACAGGATCCCGTTGAAAAGCGCTACCGCAACGCCCACCGCCGCCAGTACAACCAGTAGACCCATCGCATCCATAAAACGCCTCCTGTTCCCCTCTACGGTTCGACAGCGCGCCGCGAGTCGCGGTTCGGGCGCGCCGCTTGCAGACCAGGCTAGTCGACGAGCGGCGGCGTCTGGAAGCTGTGATAGGGGGCGGGCGTCGGCAGGTGCGTCCAGTCGAGCGAGTCGGCGCCTTCCCAGGGATTTTGCGGCGCGCGCTCCCCGCGGCGGATGGTCTTCAGCACGATGTAAAGAAAAAGGAGCTGGGAGAGGCCCATGCCGAATGCGCCGATCGACGAGATCTTGTTCCACGCCTCGAACATCAGCGGGTAGTCGGGAATGCGCCGCGGCATGCCCGCCATGCCGAGGAAGTGCTGCACGAAGAAGATCAGGTTGAAGAAGACGAGCGTCAGCCAGAAATGGATCCGGCCGAGCCTCTCGTCGTACATCCTGCCGGTCCATTTCGGCAGCCAGAAGTAGATCCCCGCGAAGGCGGAGAAGAGCGCGCCCGCCACCATCACGTAGTGGAAGTGCGCGACCACGTAGTAGGTGTCCTGCAGCTGGATATCGACCGGCACGAGCGAGAGCACCAGCCCGCTGAAGCCGCCGAGCGTGAACATGAACAGAAATCCGCAGGCGAAGAGCATCGGCGTCTCGAAGGACAGCGACCCCTTCCACATGGTCGCCACCCAGTTGAATACCTTCACGCCGGTCGGCACGGCGACGAGCATGGTGGCGTACATGAAGAACAGCTGCCCGGTCACCGGCATGCCCACCGTGTACATGTGGTGCGCCCAGACGATGAACGAAATGACGGCGATAGCCGCCGTCGCGTAAACCATAGCGCTGTAGCCGAAGATCGGCTTCCTCGAGAACGCCGGGATCACCTGCGAGATCACGCCGAAGGCGGGCAGCGCGATGATGTACACCTCGGGGTGGCCGAAGAACCAGAAGATGTGCTGGTAGAGCACCGGATCGCCGCCGCCCGCGGCGTTGAAGAACGTGGTGCCGAAGTGCCGGTCGGTGAGCGTCATGGTGACCGCGCCGGCGAGCACCGGCATGACGGCCACCAGCATGTAGGCGGTGATGAGCCAGGTCCAGCAGAAGAGCGGCATCCTCATCAGCGTCATCCCCGGCGCACGCATGTTGAGGATCGTGGTGATGATGTTGATCGAGGCGAGGATCGAGCTGATGCCCAGGATGTGCACGGCGAAGATGGTGAAGTCCATGCCGATGCCCATCTGGCTGGTCAGGGGTGCATACAGGGTCCAGCCGGTCTGCGGCGCGCCTCCCGGCGCGAGCATCGCGAGCAGCAGGAGCGCCGCGGCGAACGGCAGCAGCCAGAACGACCAGTTGTTGAGCCGGGCGAACGCCATGTCGGGCGCGCCGATCATCATCGGGATCTGCCAGTTCGCGAAGCCGACGAACGCCGGCATGATCGCGCCGAAGATCATGATGAGACCGTGCTCGGTGACCAGCTCGTTGTAGAAATCCGGCGCCACGAACTGCAGGCCCGGCGAAAACAGCTCGGCGCGGATGATGAGCGCCGCAAGGCCGCCCACTCCGAACATGACGGCGCTGAACCACAGGTACAGCGTGCCGATATCCTTGTGGTTGGTAGTGGTGATCCAGCGCAGCACGCCGCTGTAGCGCGGCTCGTGCTCTGCGTCGTGGGTTTGCGGGCTGGCGGGGGCACTCATCCGAATCGGATTTTTCGACACGGGGTTTCAGGCGTAAGTTCAGCCTTGGGAGCACAGAGATGATTACCTGCCACGCCGAGCACGTGGGCAGCCTGCTGCGGCCGGCCGATCTCATCGCGCAGCGCGAAGCCGCGGTCGAAGACCGGGCGGTAGAGGATGCGGTCAAGCTGCAGGAGCGCATCGGCCTGCGGATCATCACCGATGGCGAGCAGCGCCGGCTCTCTTTCCAGAGCCCGTTCGCCGAATCCGTGAGCGGACTGGGCGAGTGGGACTTGACCGCGTTTCTGTGGGGTCACTGGCACGGCGATGCGGCCGGCGTCGGCGATCGCACGATCGCGCGCCCGGCGACGCTCGGCGTCGTGGCGAAGCTCGAGCGCAGGCGCTACCCGCTGCAGGAGGAATTCCGCTTTCTGCGGCGGCACACCGCGCGCATCGCGAAGATTGCGCTGCCAAGTCCCAGCCTCTGGGCAAACTTCTGGTCGCCGCAGCGCTCGCGTGCGGCCTATCCGACGCTGGAGAGCTTCCTCGCCGACGTGGTGGACATCGTGCGCGAGGATGTCGCCGCGCTCGTGCGCCTCGGCGCGACGTATATCCAGCTCGATGCGCCGCACTATGCGCTGCTGCTCGATCCGGCGACGCGCGGCTTCTACGAAGCGCGCGGCGGAAGCGTCGAGCGAGGCATCGAGATGGACAACGCCGTGATGGGCGATTTTCCCGGGGTCACGTTCGCGCTGCATCTTTGCCGCGGCAACCAGGGCGGCCGCTGGCTCGCGAGCGGCGGCTACGAGGCGATCGCGCGCAGCGTCTTTCGGCGCGTGCGCGCGCAGCGGCTCCTGCTCGAGTACGACGACGCGCGCTCGGGATCGCTCGAACCGCTCAAGGAACTCGGGGAAGACAAGACCGTGGTGCTTGGGCTCATCAGCACCAAGCGTGCACAGCTCGAGCCGATGGATGCGCTGCTCGCTCGCATTCGCGAGGCGAGCCGCTATGTGCCGCTGGAGCGCTTGGCCGTGAGCCCGCAGTGCGGTTTTGCGAGCTCGGTGATGGGCGGCGTACTCACCCCGGCGGACCAGGAACGAAAGCTCGGCTTGGTGGTGGAGACGGCGCGGCAGGTTTGGGGAGAGGGTTGACGTTACATGTAACGGTAACGAATCTTTGCCATCCGCGGTCCTAAGCAGCTTTTTGGTAGATCGCGCGGCATCCCGGCCAGGCGGCGAACGCCGCATTATTCTCAGGCAGCCGCTCGTGTACCCCGATCACGAGCGCGCCGCCAGGCAGTAGCTGCGCCGTGATGCGCGCGAGCGCGCCGCGCGCGAGCTCGGGGCCGAAGTAGGTGAACGCGAGGTTGCGGCAAAGGATCAGATCGAACTGGCGCCGCGGCGGCTCGGCGAGCAAATCGCGCCGCTCGAACTCGATCGCGCGCCGATAGTCTTCGCGCAGGCAGAAGAGCCGTGCATGCCGATCGAATGCCTGGCTGCGCCACGACGCGGGCAGCTCCTTGAGGCTGCTCGCGTTGTAGCAGGCGCTGCGCGCGCGCTCGAGAAGCGTCGCGTCGACATCCGTGCCGAGCACGCGTAACGCAAGCGCGGGGAAGCGGGGCGCGAGCGTGGCGCGCCATTGGATGGAGAGCGTGTAGGGCTCTTCGCCTGAGGCGCAGCCGGCGCTCCAGCAGTCGAGCGCTGTTGCTCCGCGCGCAAGCGCCGCTTTCGCAAGCGCGGGCAGCACCTGCGCGCCGAGACAGTCGAAGACGGCGCGGTCGCGGTAGAAGCGGGAAATCGTGACCGTGCAAAGCGCGGCCAGCTCGTCGCGGCTGAGCTCGCGCGGAGAAACACCGAGTTCATGTGCGCGGCGTGCGATGCGCTTGCACACCTGGCGCCGCACTCGGCGGAAGCCGGGCCAGTGCAGGCCGAGCCGCGGCAGCGCCCACTGCAGGAAAGCGACGCAATCGGCGTCGGTCAGATGTCGAACCGGACGCCTTGCGTGGCCGTCATCGGGCGCCGAGCGGCAGCACGCGCGCTCTCGCTCGAAGCTGGTCGACCACGACGATCGCACCTGATTGCGGTACAGCCTCGAATCGGCGCAACGAGTCTACGAGCAGATTCCGAAACTGCGCGGAGAGAGTATCTTGCGCACGAAGTTGAATGATGCTCGGCGCCAACGCCTGCGTCGCCGCGAGCATCGCACTGAAATCGAGATCGTGGGTCAGCACCACGTAGCCGCCGCGCGCGGCGAAGGTCATGACTTCACGGTCCGGCGCGCTTGCCGCACCGACCTCAAACCAATGGATCGCCTCCCATCCGCTCGACTGCAGAAACTCTCGCCAGTCTGGCGAAAGATTCATGTCGATGAGAATCCTCACGGATTCGCGAGCGGAACATCCCTTTCTTCAGTCCGCCATGCCGCGTAAGCGAGTGCTTCGCGGAGGTCTTCTGGCTCGAGGTAGGGATAAGCCTGCAGGATCTCTTGCTCGGTACGTCCGGCCGCGAAAAGGCCCACGATCATGCCCACAGTGACGCGCATTCCCCGGATGCAGGGTTTGCCTCCCATGACGGCGGGATCGAGGGTTATGCGCTTGAGCGTATTCATCGTGGCTCTCTGAGATCGGGATTCAATTGCGCATCTTACGCCCTCGGTCAGATGTCGAACCGGATGCCTTGCGCGAGCGGCAGGTCGCGCCCGTAATTGATCGTGTTGGTCGCGCGGCGCATGTACGCCTTCCAGGCATCCGACCCCGCCTCGCGCCCGCCGCCGGTCTCCTTTTCGCCGCCGAAGGCGCCGCCGATCTCCGCTCCGCTCGGCCCGATGTTGACG
>DASXRW010000300.1:0-8705 GCA_036506355.1 Burkholderiales bacterium | reverse complement strand
CGCCGAGACGTTTTCCATCGCGCTCGCGGTCAACGTGGTGCTCATGGCCGCGCTCGGCGGCACGCGCCACTGGCTCGGCCCGGCGGTCGGCGCCGTGGTGATCACCTCGCTTCTCTATGCCTTCACCAGCGGCGACGCCGCAGTGGCCGGTCGCGCGCTGAGCGGCCTGATCCTGATCGTCGTCATCGTGGCCATGCCGGAGGGCATCGTCGGCCAGATCCTCAAGCGCTTCCGGCGCGAAGCACCCCGCAAATCGGGGTCAGGACCCGAATTGGCGAAATCGGTGACTGTCACCAATTTCAACCCGCTGCTCGTAGTGCAGGGAGTCAGCAAGGCGTTCAAAGGCGTGCAGGCGCTGGGCGGGGTGGACCTCGAAGTGCGGCGCGGGGAAATCCTCGGCCTCGTCGGGCCGAACGGCTCGGGCAAGTCCACGCTGATCAACGTGGTGAGCGGTCATTACGCAGCCGATGGCGGTTCGATCCGCTTCGAAGGCCAGGAGCTCATCGGCATGCCGGCGCATCGCATCGCGCGCGCGGGCATCGCGCGGACCTATCAGATACCGCGACCGTTCCCGCAATTGACCGTGCTGCAGAACATCGCCCTGCCGCCGATGTTCGGCCAGGTGGTGATGGATCGCGCGAGTGCCGAGGCAGAGGCTTGGCGCTGGCTCGAATTCACCGGCCTCGCCGATAAGGCGGCGGCCTATCCGAGCGCGCTGAACCTCCACCAGCGCAAGTTCCTGGAGCTCGCGCGGGCCTTGGCGTCGCGGCCGAAGCTGCTCTTCCTGGACGAAGTCCTCTCGGGGCTCACGCCCACCGAGATGGACGAGGCGATCCGCCTGGTGCGCGAGATCCGCGAGCAGGGGGCGACCATCGTCTTCGTAGAGCACGTCATGCGTGCGGTCATGGAGCTCACCGATCGCGTCGTGGTGCTGACCTACGGCAAGACCATCGCGGCCGGCGCGCCGCGCGACGTGATGCGCGACCCGCAGGTGATCGGCGCCTATTTGGGAGCGGCGCATGCTTGAGGTAAGGAACCTCCGCGTGAGCTACGGCGCCGCCCCGGCGGTCGTGGACGCGTCGCTCGACGTCGAAGCCGGGGGCCTGGCCGTGGTCGTCGGCCCGAACGGCGCCGGGAAGACCACGCTCATCAACGCCATCGCCGGCCTGCATCGCCCGGATGCGGGAACGCTGCGCATCGACGGCACATCCTTGCTCGGCATGGCTGCGCACCGCTATTGCGACCATGGCGTTGCGCTCGTCCCGGAGGGCCGGCGCCTGTTTACCGGCCTCACGGTACGGGAGAACCTCGAGCTTGGCAGCTACCGCGCCGCGGCGCGCGCGCGGCGCGCCGAGTCCCTGGAAGAGGTGTGCACGATATTTCCGGTATTGAAGGAGCGGCTCGCCGCGACTGCGGGGGTTTTGTCCGGCGGCCAGCAGCAGATGCTCGCCATCGGCCGGGCGCTGATGGCGCGGCCGAAGCTGCTGCTGCTCGACGAGCCCTCGCTCGGGCTCGCGCCGGCGATCGTGCTGGAGCTCTTCCGCGTGATCCGCGAGGTCAATGCGAGCGGCGTGGCGGTCCTGCTGGTGGAGCAGAACGTCGCGGCGGCGCTCGAGATCGCGCGGCGCGCGTACGTGCTCGAGGAGGGCCGCATCGTCGCCCAGGGCGAGCCGCGCGAACTCGCCTCGCAGCCGCACATTCAGCGAGCATATCTCGGGCTAAACTAAGTCATGGCACACCGCGTCACGCTCAAACCCACCGGCCACAGCTACGAAGTCGAGGACGGCAAGACCGTCCTGCAGGCCGGGCTCGATGCCGGCTACATGCTTCCCTATAGCTGCCGCGCCGGCGTCTGCCGCACCTGCCGTGGCACGATCGTCGAAGGCAAGGTCGACTACGGCCTGGTGCACGCCACCTATCTGCCGGAAAGCGACAAGGCGAAGGGGTACGCACTGCTCTGCCAGGCGAAGCCGCTCACCGATCTCACGGTCGAGGTGCGCGAGGTGCACGGCGTGCGGCCGCGCATCATTCCCTGCCGCGTCGAGCGGCTCGACAAGCCGGCGCCCGATGTCGCGGTCCTTGGCCTGCGGCTGCCGATGAACGAGAACTTCCGCTTCCTCGCCGGCCAGTACATCGACATCCTGCTGAAGGAAGGCAAGCGCCGCAGCTACTCGCTTGCGACGAAGCCCGATCCGGGCGGCGTCACGGCGCTCGAGATCCACGTGCGGGCGACGCCCGGCGGTCTGTTCACCGAGCACGTTTTCAGCAAGCTGAAGGTGCGCGACCTGCTCAGGTTCGAAGGCCCGCTCGGCAGCTTCTACCTGCGCGAGGAGTCGGACAAGCCGATTGTCATGGTGGCGAGCGGCACCGGCTTCGCCCCGATCAGGTCGATCATCGAGTACGCGCTCGAGAAGAAGATCGAGCAGAAGCGCCCGATGACCCTCTACTGGGGCTGCCGCGTCAAGCCCGATCTCTACCAGTTCGATCTCGCGCAGTCGTGGACGCGGCCGGGCTTCACCTTCGTCCCGGTCCTGTCCGACGAGCAGTGGGCAGGGCGCATGGGCTTCGTCCATCGCGCGGTGATGCAGGATTTCCCCGACATGTCGGGGGTGCAGGTGTACGCCTGCGGCGCGCCGATCATGGTGGAGTCCGCGCGCAAGGATTTCAGCCTAAACTGCCGCTTGTCCGCAGAGGAGTTCTACGCCGATTCGTTCTTGACCGAGGCCGACAAGGCCGCTGCATAGTGAGGAGGAGACATGTCCCAGACGCGTGAGAAGATCCAAGATGGTATCGCCGATGCAAAGACCGAGACATCGGTCGTCAAGCCTTACGTCATGTCGCACGGCACGATGGAGTGCTACAGCCTGAAAGAGTCGCGCAAGTTCTACGAGGAGTTCCTCGGCCTGGAGTGCGTGCGCCATGCGAAGCCCGCGATGGTGGTGCGCTGCGGCCTCAAGTTCCACATCGTTGCGGTGGAAGTGGGCGCGGCGGTGCACCCGCAGAACGTGCTCAACCACTGGGGCATGGACGTCGGCTCGAAGGAAGAGGTCGACAAGGCCCACGAGAACGCGATCAAGCACAAGGACAAGTACAAGATCCGCCAGGTGCTGCCCGTGGTGATGCAGCACGGGGTGTACTCCTTCTACATGGAGGACCTCGACCACAACTGGTGGGAGATCCAGCACTACCCGGGGTTCCAGAACGAGGACCTGTTCGATTTCGGCGACCGCTTCTCGATGGATGACGGCGCCGAGCTCGGCGAGCTGAAAGAGCTCAACATCAAAACCACGGCGTAGCCGCCGCTGCACGATCTAAGGGTTATCGTCTTCCCAGGCGGCTTCAACCTGCCGACCTGGGCGGCGGAGCGGCAGGGCTTCTTCCAGGAGAACGGCGTGCGCGTGTCGCTCACGCTCACGCCGAGCTCCACCTTCCAGATGCAGGGGCTCGCCGAGGGGCGGTGCGACATCGCCATGACCGGGTTCGACAACGTCGTCGCCTATCAGGAAGGGCAGGGCGAAGCGCCGATTCCGCCGAATTCGGACATGTTCGCGTTCATGGGCAGCGACAACGCCTTCCTCTCCGTGATGGGCGGCAAGGGTATCGCCCGCTTTTCCGATCTGAAGGGCAAAAAACTGTCGGTCGACGCGCTCACCACCGGCTTCGCGTTCGTCCTGCGCGAGCTCCTGGCGAAGAACGACATCGCCGAGTCGGAAGTGACGTTCGAGCGCGCTGGCGGCGTGGTCGAGCGCTTCCAGGAGCTGATGAAGGGCACGCACGCGGCAACCTTGGTGCTCACGCCGTTCGATCTCCTCGGGCAGGCCAAAGGCCATGTGCAGCTCGCGCGCGCCGACGAGCAGTTCGGCGCCTACCTCGGCGTGGTCGGGGCCGCGCGGCGCTCGTGGGCGCGGCAGCACGAGCAGGCGCTGGTCGGTTTCATCCGCGCCTACCATGCCGGCGTCAATTTCCTTTACGATCCCGCGAATCGCGAGATCGCCGAAGCGCTGCTGGTGGCGAACATGCGCGCCATGACACCGGCGCTCGCGAAACAATCTCTGACGATAATGCTGGGCGAGAAGACCGGCTTCTATAGGGACGTGCGGCTGGACCCGCAGGGTGCGCAGACGGTGCTGGCGCTGCGCTCTAAATATGCGGGCCGCTCGCTCGGCGACCCGGCGAAGTACATCGATCCTTCCTATCGCGCGAGGGCGCTGGCGCAATGACCGAGTTTTTCGATAGTTTTCTCGATGAGCTCGAGGCGCGCACGGCGATCGAGGATTGCCTGAAGCGCTTCGCGCGCGCCGTCGACCGGCAGGACTGGGCGCTGGCGCGCACGCTCTACCATGACGACGCCTTCGACGATCACGGCTTCTTCAAGGGCCCGCCGGACGCGTTCCTCGTCCACATTGCGGGCCTGCACGCGCACCAGGAGCACTCGATGCACTTCAACACCAACGTGCTGATCGAGTTCCGGGCGAAAGACCACGCGTTCGTCGAAACCTACGTGCTCGTGCTGCAGCGTTTCGCGGGCCGGCGCGTCACCGCATCGGCGCGCTACCTCGACCGCTTCGAGAAGAGGCAAGGCGAATGGCGCGTCGCGCATCGCACGCTGGTGTTCGGCGACACGGTCTCCGAGCCGATGCGCGAGCCGCTCGCCTTTCCGCCCGAGTTCACCGTGCAGAAGCACGGCATGGACGACCCGCTCTATACGATCGCGCGCTGATGGCGACCACCCCGCGCGAGAGTCAGATCGATGCCGTGCTGCTCAAGCTCCCCGGGGTCAGCACGCGAAAGCTCAAGGGCCTGCACGCCTATTTCGTGAGCGACCGGATGTTCGCCTGCATCAGCGGCAACGGCGTCGGACTGCGCCTGCCCGTGGCCGTCGCGAGGGAATTGCATTTCTCCCGCGACAACGTGGTTCCATTCCAGCCGGCGGGCCTGCCGGCGACCAAGGAATGGATCCAGATCGACCGCGCGGACGCCGCCGACTACGAGAAGGACCTGGAGCTTTTCCGGCAGTCCCTGGAGTTCGTTAAAGGCGGCGGCAGGTAAATAGCGTCCCTGTCAGTCGCTGAACTTCGGTCCCTTCGGGATCGAAAGATCGAGCACCTGGGCGGGCAGCCAGGTCGCCAGTTCGGGCAGCGCCGCCACCGCGAGCAGCACGACAAGCTGCAGCGCCACATAGGGCATCGCGCCGCGCCACACCTGCGTCATCGGGATTTCCCCGCGGGTCGCGCCGTGAACGAGGAACAGGGCGTAGCCGAAGGGCGGCGTGAGGAAAGAGGTTTGCAAGACGATGGCGAAAAGCGCGCCGATCCAGCAGCCGCCGAGTTGTGCGCTGCCCAGCTGAGCGCCGACGCCTGTCGCTGCCAGCGCGGCGGCGAGAACCGGAAGCGCGATCAGCACGATCTCCAGCCAATCGAGGAAGAAGCCGAGGACGAAGACGAGCAACAGCGCCGCGGCGAGCGGCGCGTATGCGCCGGTTCCGAGTGCCCCGGCGCCTGCGGCAACCATCTCGGCGCCGCCGAGCAGCCGGAACACCAACGAGAAGACGCTCGCGCCCACGAAGATGAAGAACACCATCGCGCTCAGGAGCGCGGTCTGGCGGATCGCGGCGTCGAGCGCTCGCCACGTCAGGCTGCCGTGCGCGGCGCCCGCCAACAGCGCCCCGACGGCGGCAAGGGCTGCCGCCTCCGAGAGCGTTGCAAGTCCGAGCGCGACCAGGGCCACGAGCCCGACCATCAGCGCGATCGTGAGCAGCGCGCCGGCGACGCTGGACGCGGCTGCGGGTTCTGCTCGCGCCGGCGAGCCCCGCACGACCGCGAAGAGCAAATACAACGCCAGCAAAAGCGCGAGCGGGGCGAGCATGGCGAGAAACAGGGCGGGGACTTGTACGCCTGTTGCATCGGCAACGAAGAACAGCATGATTCCGGGTGGCGTGACCGCTCCCAGCGAGCCGGCCGCCGCGACCAGGCCCGCGGCATCGGCGCTGCTGTAGCCGTGGCGCTTTAGTGCCGGCAGCGCGTACAGGGCGAGCGCGCCGGTGGAGGCGCCGATCATGCCGGCCGCAGGTGCCTGGATCGCGCCGACCGCGATAGTGGCTGCCGCCGGTCCGCCACGCAGGCGTCCGAACATCCGGGCGAAACCCGCCAAGAGGTTCGCCGCGAGACCCGTTTCATGCAGGAGGGCGCCCATGAACAGAAGCATCGGTACCGCCGGATAGACGATCTCATCGCGGTCCGAGAGCGTCCCGTAGATGCGGTGAAAAATTGCGCCAATTTCTTCGGTGCGCACCGTGCCCGTCATGACGCCGAGGCCGGCGAAGGCGAAGGAAACGCCGATCAGGACCACGGCCACCGGCAAGCCAAGCAACAGCGCCACCCCGAGCGCGAGCAGCATCAGACCCGGCAGCGCCAGGTTCACTTGCGCGAGAGCGACAGAAACGCGCGCAGCGCCGAGGCGAGTCCTGCGGCCATCAGGAGGGCGAAGCCGAGCGGGACCCACATCCGGACCACCCACTGCAGCGCCCAGGCGGTGTCGGCCCAGCGCTCGCCCTGCTCGAACGAGCGCCAGGTCGAATCGACGCCGTCGACGACGATGAGCGCGGACAGGGGCAGCAGGATGAGGAGCGTGCCGGCGAGCTCGATGGCGGCATTCAGGCGCGCAGGAAACCGCCGGCTGAGGACATCGAGGCGCACGTGAGCGCCCGCGGCATAGGCGTAACCGAACGACGTCATGGTCGCCGCAAGAAAGGCGACCGTCGAGGCTTCGCTGAACGGCGCGTCGCCGGGCCCGCCGATCCACCTCGCGAGCGGCTCGAGCGCGGCCGTCAGAATCATGAGCGGAATGCCAAGCCAGGCCAGCACGATGCCGATCCGCACCGAAATTCCATCCAGCACCAGCGCTGCGCGGTTCACATCGGGGAGCTCAAAGGCTCTCGACCGGCCGCATCAATCCGAAGAGCGCCGCGACGTTATCGCCGAGGATGCGGTCCTTCTCCGCCGCGCCGAGGAATCCGCAGTGGCGGCGCACGTAATCGAGGCTCTGCTGGTACGTGCAGAAGCGCTCCACATTGGGCATGTCGGAGCCCCAGATGAGCTTCCCGGCGCCGAAACGATCGCGCATCCCACGGATCAGCTCCTGCGCCTCCGGGTAGGGGTAGTCCCAGACGCCGCCCCAGGTAATCGGGAACATCACTTCGAGGAGGAGATTGTCGCGGCGATAGACTTCGAGCGCCTCGTCCGGGATCTCCCATTTCCCGCCGCGCGCGAAATGCCCGGCCGGCGGGCCCATGACGCAGACGAAAGGATGCGCGGGATGGCGCTTCAGGAGCCGCCCGAGCGCGAGCAGGTTCCCCAGGTAACCCGCCGCGTCGTAGCTCGGCGTCGACGAGAGCTCGATGAAGACCGGCAGCTTGAGGCGCACGATCTTCTCCCAGAACGGCGCGAAAGCGGCGTGGTCGATATTGCGCTCGTAGCCGTGCCGCGAAAAATCCTGCGAGTAGTAGAGGCCCTTGAGGCCGAGCCGGTGAGCGCGATCGAGCTCGGCAAGCACTGAGTCGCGCTCGGCGAGCGCCTCGTCGACATGCAGGAGGCCGGTGAATTTCCCGGGGTGCTGGCTCTGCGCGAACGCGTTGTAGTCGTTCATCGCGCCATAGCCGCCGCCCGCCTGGAGGATCGCGTGGTCGACGCCGGCATAGGTCATCTGCGCGAGCAGGAAGTCGGGCGGGCAGACGATCTCCTGCATCCCGACCGGCATGTACTGCACGTAGTAGTCCTCGCCCTCGTAGGTGAAGGCGAGCTGGCCATAGGACCCGACCCGGAAATCGACGTCGACGAGGCCCGCCCAGGTATTGTCGCCCTGGCGGAACAGCATCGTCGGTTTCACTTCGCTTCCGTCGCGCGCGCGGAAGGCGCGCGCCGCCGGCCGCGTCACGACCTTCTGCAGGTATTTGAGGTGGACGGCGCGCGAGGGGTGGCCGCAGGCGCCGTGCCAGTTCTCGAAGACGTGCGCGTGGCAGTCGACGATCAAGCCGCGCCGAGCTTCTCCATGTGGTGCTTGAAGAGTCTTTCCATCTCACCATTCACGGTGAGGAACGTTGCCCACATGTCGAGGAATTGCTTCCACTCCGGGTCGCCGTAGCGCACTGCCCAGGTATTCGGGCGCTTGTCGATCGGCTTCTCGGGCTCGATCACCGCCGACCACGGGTTGCGCTTGGCGAAGAGGATGACGTCGCTGTCGCCGCTCATCCACACCTCGGCCTTCTTGGCGCGCACCGGCTCGGCGCCGAGCGTCACCTGGCCCGTGGTCGTGACGACCTTCGCCTTCGGCCAGAGCACGGGGATGCGCCCCTCCTCGCTCGCGCCCGCCGTGACCGACACCCTGACGTTCGGGTCGTTGACATCGGCCGCCGTTTTGAGCTTTGCCGCGTTGTCCTTGTGGATGAGGAGCAGGCTGCCTTTGGACCAAAGCGGTCCGACGTAGTTGACGGTGAGCGCCCGCGCGATCGTGTAGGTCAGCGACGAGCCATAGAGATCATAGTCGCCGCGCCGCAAGCTGATCGTCGAGTTCGCGAAGGTGACTTCCTTCCAGTCGACCTTCACTTCGAGCTCCTTGGCGAGGCGCTCGACCGCGTCCTTGTAGATGCCGCCGAGCTCGCCGCTCTTGGCGTCGCGGTAGAACCAGGGGCCGGTCTGGGAGAACCCGAC
>DASXRW010000299.1:0-2646 GCA_036506355.1 Burkholderiales bacterium | reverse complement strand
CGCCGCCGGCAACGGCAGCGTGGTGCCCTCCGCGTTCTTCGGCGATCTCAACGAGCGCACGCGAAAATTCTCGGCGGAATTCGCGAAGCGCGCCAAGGCGGCGAGCATGGAGCGCAGCATCGCCGGCCAGTTCGACGCGGCTACCTACGACATCGTGCAGTACTACGCGTGGGCGATGAAGGAAGGCAAAGTCAGCGGGGACGCGAAGCGCCTGGCGGAAGACCGCACGGCGATCCGCGACGCGCTCAAGCGCATGAAGAACTTCCCGGCACTGGAGGGCGCCGTCTCCTTCGGCGAAGACAACGATGCGCTGAAGCCGGTGTACGTCCAGGAGGTGCGGGATGGGAAGTGGATTCTTCTGGAAACGCATGCTGCACCGAACTGAGATTTGACCCCCTTATCAGGGGGTCAAAGACCCAACTACTTCCTGCGACCGCCGCCCTTCGGCACGTATTGCGGGTCGTCCATCAGGAACGCCTCGCGCACGCGGTGATCGTCGAGCGAGAGGTGCACGACGAACCACTTGGGATATTGGTAGCCCTGCACGCGCATCGGGTAGGTCCAGACCTCGCGCTCGAGGCGCGGGAAGACGGTGGGCTGGTACGGCGGACCGAGCAGATCACGCACTTCGCCGGCGCTGACGCCTTTCACCACTCTTGCGATGTTGGCCTCGGTCAGCCGCTGCTCGATCGCGATCAGATGGCCGTCGGGCGCGATGCGCGCGGCGTAGCTCGCGTGCCCGTAAGGCAGCTGCGGGTACCAGTAGACCGTCTCGCCCTGCGGCCCGACGCGCTTGTCGGCGGGCTGGCCCATGGTCGCCTCGACGTCGCGCTGCGTGGATTGGCCGGGGACGAGAGTGTGACCGTCGAAACTGGCGCAGCCGGCGACTAGAAGAAAAGCGGAAAACCAACCCCCCGCTCGCGCATTTGCCAAATGAGTCGCTTCCCCCCAGGACAGGGGGGCGGCGAAAAACCCCACAGTGTTATTCGCCCTTGCCAGGCTCTGGCGTGAAGTACTTCTTGAACTTGTCGGGCTCATCCTTGTGCTCGTCCGCGTCCGGCGGCGCCGTGCCCTTGCGCGTGATGTTGGGCCACTTCACCGCGAAATCGGCGTTCATCTTGAGCCATTTCTCCGCCTTGCCGTCGGAGTCGGGGATGATCGCCTTGGGCGGGCACTCGGGCTCGCAGACGCCGCAGTCGATGCATTCGTCCGGATGGATCACCAGCATGTTGTCGCCCTCGTAGAAGCAGTCGACGGGGCAGACCTCCACGCAGTCCATGTACTTGCACTTGATGCAGTCTTCGGTGACGACGTAAGTCATCTATCTTTTGTCGGGTGATGCACGGTTTCGGGGAGCGGATTATCGCACGTAGCTTGTCGACGACGCGCTATTACTAGTTTCGTCTACACGCATAACCGCATGGAATAAAAACAAATTCGTTGCCCGCATAGAGCGCAGGGGCGATCATAGCGATGCGTATGAAGCAGCTCGTTCGCCCGCTGGCGCCGCTTCTCATCGCCATCGGCGCCGCCATCCTGATCCTCAGCGCCGGAACGCAGATCGT
Source organism: Burkholderiales bacterium (assembly GCA_036506355.1). GTDB lineage: Bacteria > Pseudomonadota > Gammaproteobacteria > Burkholderiales > SG8-39 > SCGC-AG-212-J23. The sequence goes on along the minus strand of DASXRW010000299.1, from coordinate 1,081 downwards.
CTCGGCGATCCGCACCTGGCTCGCGGGCGACGGCCCCTGGCCGCGCGAGCTGATGCTGCACGTCCTGATCGCCGGCGCGGCGCTGCTGCTCGCCTCGGCGGTGATCATGACGCGGCGCTCGGCGCAGCGCACCGAGGAGGCGGAAGCCGCGCTGCGCGAGAGCGAGGAGCGCCTGCGGCTCATCGCCAACAACGTGCCGGCGCTCATCTCGTACGTCGATCGCGACCAGCGCTACCGCTACTCGAACCGCACCTACGACGACTGGTTCGGCATTGCGCACGAAGGCATGCACGGCCGCACCATCGCCGAGGTGTTCGGCGACGAGGCCTATGGCCGCATGCGGCCGGACATCGAGCGCGTGCTCGGCGGCGCGAATGTGCAGTTCGAGCTCACGATGGGCGACGGTGCCAAGCGGCGCATCCTGCAGGTCGCCTGCGTGCCGCACCTGGGACCCGAGGCGGAAGTGCTGGGCTTCTACGTCCTGGCGAATGATGTGACGCAGTTGAAGCGCGCGCAGGAGGATCTGCGCTACGCCGCGATCCAGCTGCAGCACGACGCGCGGCGCCTCGAGTTCCTCGCGCACCACGACACGCTGACCGGGCTGCCCAACCGCGCGATGTTCGCCGAGCGCGCGCGCGAGGCGGTGGCGCACGCGCGGCGCCACCAGAAGACCTGTGCGTTCCTGTTCCTGGATCTGGACAACTTCAAGACCGTCAACGACACGCTCGGCCACGATGTGGGCGACGCGCTCCTCAAGATAATCTCCTCCAGGCTGCGCGCCTCGGTGCGCGGCGACGACTTCATCGCGCGCATCGGCGGCGACGAGTTCTGCGTGCTGCTGCTGGACATCGCCGACGCGCGCGAGGCGGCGGCAGTCGCGCAGAAGCTGCTGCACGAGCTCGGCAAGTCCTATCGCATCGGCGAGCACCAGGTGACTTCCGGCGCGAGCATCGGCATCGCCTGCGTGCCGCAGGACGGCGACGACGTGGCGACGCTGCTCAGGCTCGCCGACCTCGCGATGTACCGCGCGAAGGAGCTCGGCCGCAACGGCTACCAGTTCTTCTCGGCGATGCTGAACGAG
>DASXRW010000298.1:0-9671 GCA_036506355.1 Burkholderiales bacterium | reverse complement strand
AGATAGCTCGCGATCGCCGGACCCTGCTGGTCGTCGCGGCCGACGACGCGGAACTGGTTCTTGAAGCCCTGCTCGGTGAGCTTGGGGTTGGTCGCCGAGCCCGAGATCACCGGGATGCCCGCCTGGTTGTAGATCGGCGAGGCGGGAATCGAGGTGCCCGAGTTCAAATGGCCGACGACGCCCGCGACCTTTGCGTCGACCAGCTTTTGCGCCACGGTCGTGCCGACTTTCGGATCGGCCTGATCGTCCTCGGCGACGAAAACGAACTTCACGTCCTTGCCGTCGATCTTGATGCCGGCGGCATTGGCTTCCTCGACCGCGAGGCGCGCGCCGTTCTCGTTGTCCTTGCCGAGGTGCGCGATGCCGCCGGTGAGCGGCCCGACGTGGCCGATTTTCACTTCCGCAGCCGATGCGGTGGCTGCTTTGCCGGCGTCCGTCTTCTTGGCTTCGGTCTTGGGTGCCTCCCTGCTGCACCCGGCCATGGCGAGCGCAGCCGCAAGCAGTGAAACTGCAAGCCTGATCTTCTTCATTGGGGTTCTCCGAGGTTTTGCTAGCTTTCTGGGGGCCGATATATTACCTCCGCCCCCCCTCGGAAATCGACCGCGGCGCGGCCGGGTTCAGGCTACTTCTGCGACAGGATCCACTTCACCAGGGCGTTGATGTCGGCGTCGGGCACTTGGCTGTTGGGCGGCATCGGCACCTGGCCCCAGACCCCCTGGCCGCCTTTCTTCACCTTGTCGGCGAGCTTGGCCTGGGCGCCGGGATCGTTGCGATATTTCGCCGCCACCTCCTTGTAGGAGGGCCCGACCAGCTTCTTGTCGGTGGCGTGGCAGGCGAGGCAGTTGTGCTTCTTCGCGAGTTCCTCCTGGGCATACGCGGGCAGCGCCGCGGCTACCGCCAGGGCGAGGAACAGTGCGGCCTGTTTCATGGTTTCTCCTTGCATGCGGCCTTCAATTGTATGAGATCGCTGATCGGCTCCAGGCATATAACGCCGCGGCACAGCCATCCGTTGACCGGCTGCGGCCGCTGCGGCTTGTCGAGGGACGCCGGCAGCCGGCCGGCGCCGTCGGGCAGCGACAGCACCAGGCCATCGGGTAGGTATTCGCGCGCGAACTCGTCGCGCCAGCGCTCGAGCTCCGGTCCCCTGCCGCGCAGCACCAGGAGCTTCGGCGGGGCGAGCTGCTCGGCGAGCGCCATGGCCATGGCGGCGAAGCCGGCCGGGTAGTCGCGCACCTGCGGATAAAACAGCGCCACGGTGCGCCGCGCCGCGCGCGCATACCAGTCTTCGCCGGTCAACATCGCCAGCCGCGCGAGCGCCCAGGCCGCGATCGCGTTGCCGGACGGTGTCGCCTGGTCGTGCCCGGGCTTGGGGCGATGAAACAGGCGCTCGTGGCTCTTCCCGGTGAAGAAGAAGCCGCCCGCCTCGGCATCCTCGAACTCGGCGAGCAGCGTTTCCGCCAGCTCGCTGGCGAACGCCAAATCGCGCGCCGAAAACTCCGCCTGCATCAGCTCGAGCAGCGCGGCGATCAGGAACGCGTAATCGTCGAGGTAGGCGTTGAGATGCGCGCGATCGTCCTTGTACGTGGCGAGCAGCCTTCCCTCGCGCCACATGCGGCTGCGGATGAATTCCAGCGCCTTGCGCGCCGACGCGATCCATTCCGGCCGGGCAAAGACCCGGCCCGCATGCGCCATGCCGCGGATGGCGAGCGCGTTCCAGGATACGAGCACCTTTTCATCGCGGCCCGGCCGCACGCGCTTCTCCCGGGCGGCGAACAGCTTCGCGCGCGCGGCGTCGATCAGAGGATCCCCTTCGATTGACCCAGTGACCCGCAGGTGCCAGTGGCGGTTCTCGAAGTTCGGTGGCCCCTCGATGCCGAAGCGCGGCGCGAAGGCCGCGTATTCCTCGGCCGTCAGGAGCGAGCGGATTTCGTCGCGCTGCCAGACGTAGAACTTGCCTTCCTCGTGCTCGCTGTCGGCATCGAGCGAGGAGTAATAGCCGCCCTCGGGAGACTGCATCTCGCGCGCGAGCCAACCAGCGGTCTCTTCGGCGCAGCGCGCATAAAGCGGCGCGCCGGTGACGAGCCAGGCATCGGCGAGCAGCCCGAGCAGCGGCCCGTTGTCGTAGAGCATCTTCTCGAAGTGCGGGATGGACCACTCGGCATCGACGCTGTAGCGGCAGAAGCCGCCGCCAAGCTGATCGTAGATGCCGCCCTGGCACATGCGCTCCAGAGTGACCAGCGTGATGTCCTTCTCGCCTTCGCGCAGGCAGAGCTCGAGGTCGGCGGGATGCGGAAACTTCGGCGCGGAGCCGAAGCCGCCCAGCGTAGCGTCGAAATTCGCGCGCAGATTGTCGAGCATGGCGCGCAGCACGCCCCCCGAGAACTCGGCCGGCCCGGCGGCATCCTGCGGCAGCGTGCGCGCAAACGCCTGCAGCACCTGCTCGTTCTGGGCGGCGATCTCGGCGCGCTTGTCCCGCCAGATCGCGGCGATGCGCTCGCACAGATCGGGAAATGCGGGCATGCCGTAGCGCGCCTGCTTCGGGAAATAGGTGCCGCCGAAGAAAGGCGCTCCGTCAGGCGTGAGAAACATCGTCAGCGGCCAGCCGCCGGTGCGCTGCGCGAGCATCTGGTGAGCGCTCTGGTAGATCTGGTCGAGATCGGGCCGCTCTTCGCGGTCGACCTTGACGTTGACGAACAGGCGGTTCATGACTTGCGCTACCGCCGGGTCCTCGAAGCTCTCGTGCGCCATCACGTGGCACCAGTGACACGCCGAATAACCGATCGAGAGCAGGATCGGCTTGTCCTCGCGCCGCGCGCGCTCCAGCGCTTCCGCGCCCCAGGGATACCAGTCAACCGGGTTCGCGGCGTGCTGCTGGAGGTACGGCGAGGTTTCGTGCGCGAGGCGGTTCGGCATCTGCAAAGCAAAACCCCCGCCTCGCGGCGGGGTCGCTTGACTAGCTGTGTATTACTTGATCGGGCGCGTGAACGGGAAGATCTTCGTCAGCCCAAGGATGTCGGTGATGAGCAGCACGACGAAGATCAGCACCAGCGCGCCGATCAGGCTGGCCCCGGCGTCGGCGCCGGCAGGCAGGCTGTCGATCTGGGCGGCGAGCTTGGCAACCTCGTCGTCGCTGAGCGCGGCGACGCGCGCCTTCACGTCAGCCGCTTGCACCCCGAAGTCCGCGAGGCGGGCCTGCACGTCAGCGCGCTCAAGCAAGAGGTTCACGCGGTCGCGCTGGCCGGCGCCAAGCGCCGTATCGGTGGCGAGCATCGCGCCCTGCGAGGGCAGCGGCACGGCAATGCAGATCACGAGCAGACTTGCGATGAGGCGGCGCAGCGTGGCGATCATGAGCACTCCGGGTGAGGTTAGGGCGCGCGCAGCTTAACATTTGCCGCCATGCCTAACCACCGCGCAGGGGACGTGCTCGCTTTCTGGTTCGGCGAGGGCGCCGATCACGGCAGGCGGCACAAGCGCTGGTTCGAAAAGCAGCCGGCCTTTGATGCCGAGGTCGCGCAGCGCTTCCTCGGCCTGTACGAGCAGCTTGCAGCGGGGCGGGAATGGCTCGACAGTGCACGCGAGCGGCTTGCGCGCATCCTCGTGCTCGACCAGTTCCCGCGCAATATGTTCCGCGGCACGGCGCGCGCCTTTGCTGCCGACGCGCTCGCGCTTGAAACAGCACGGCTGGCGGTCGAGCGCGGCGACGATACCCTCCTATTGCCGGTGGAGCGGCTCTTCCTTTATCTCCCGTTCGAGCACAGCGAGGCGCCGGAGGACCAGGAGCGTGCTTGCGCGCTGACCGAGCCCCTAGCCAGCTTCCCGGAAACCGAAGACGCGCATCGCTACGCGCTCGCGCACCGCGACATCATCCGGCGCTTCGGGCGCTTTCCCCACCGCAATAGCCTTCTTGGCCGTCCGAGCACGCCGCAGGAGCTCGAGTTCCTCAAGCAGCCGGGCTCAAGTTTCTAGGTCGGTGATGGCGCCCAGCGAGGCGCTCGAGACGAGCTTCATGTACTTGGCCATCAGCCCGCGCGTGTAGCGCGGCTTCGGCGCCTTCCATTTCCGGCGCCGCTGCGCGAGCTCCTTTGCCGGCACGTTGAGCTGGATCAGGCGCTTCTTCGCGTCGATGGTGATCGAGTCGCCTTCCTTAACCAGCGCGATGGTGCCGCCCACGTAGGCCTCCGGCGCGACGTGGCCGACCACCATGCCCCAGGTGCCGCCGGAGAAGCGCCCGTCGGTCAGCAATCCCACCGATTCGCCCAGCCCCTGGCCGATGAGCGCGGAGGTCGGCGCGAGCATCTCCTGCATGCCCGGGCCGCCCTTCGGCCCCTCGTAGCGGATGACGATGACATCGCCGGGCTTGATCTTCTTCGCGAGGATCGCTTTCAGCGCGTCGGGCTCGGAATCGAACACGCGCGCCGGTCCAGTGATCGACGTGCTCTTCAGTCCGACAATCTTCGCCACGCAGCCTTCCGGGGCGAGATTGCCCCTGAGGATGGCAAGATGGCCCTCCGGGTAGAGCGGCTTGTCGAGCGGCCGGATCACGTCCTGGTCGGCGCGCGGCTTCGCCGGCACGTCCTTCAGTTCGTCGGCGAGCGTTTTGCCGGTGATCGTCATGCATTCACCGTGAATCAGGCCCGCATCGAGGAGCATCTTCAGCACCTGGGGCACGCCGCCCGCGGCATGGAAGTCGGTCGCGACATAAGGGCCGAAGGGCTTGAGGTTGCATACCAGCGGCACCTTGCGCCGCACGCGCTCGAAATCGTCGATGGTCCATTTGACGCCCGCCGCGCTGGCGATCGCCAGGTAGTGCAGCACGGCATTGGTGGAGCCGCCGGTCGCCATCACCAGGGCGACCGCGTTCTCGATCGATTTGCGCGTGATGATGTCGCGGGGTTTGAGGTCGCGCTTCACTGCCTCGAGGAGCACGCGCGCCGACTCGGCGGCCGAGTTGGCCTTCTCCGGGTCGGGCGCGGCGATCTGCGACGAGCCGAGCAGGCTCATGCCGAGGGCCTCGAACGAGGAACTCATGGTGTTGGCGGTGTACTGGCCGCCGCAGGCGCCGACGCTCGGGCAGGCGTTTTTCTCGATGCCCTCGAAATCCTCGCGCGACATCTTGCCGGCGCTGAACGCGCCGACCGCCTCGAACGGGCTGACGATGGTGAGCTTCTGACCTTTCCAGAAGCCCGGCTTGATGGTCCCGGCGTAGACGAAGAGGCCCGGCACGTTGATGCGCGCCATGGCCATCACGCTGCCCGGCATGTTCTTGTCGCAGCCGCCGACACACAGCACGCCGTCCATGCACTGGCCCTGGACCGCAGTCTCGATCGCGTCGGCGATCACCTCGCGCGACACGAGCGAGTACTTCATCCCTTCGGTGCCCATGCCGATGCCGTCGGTCACGGTGGGAAAGCCGAAGGTCTGCGGCTTGGCGCCGGCCTGCTCGAGCGCCGCCACCGCGCGTTCGACCAGCGGCTGGATGCCGGCATTGCAAGGGTTCATGGTCGAGTGGCCGTTCGCCACGCCGACGATCGGCTTGTCGAAATCGGCGTCGCCGAAGCCCACGGCGCGCAGCATCGCGCGGTTGGGCGAGCGCGCCACGCCCTGAGTGATGAGCTTTGAGCGGCGGTTGTAGCTGGCCATGCGAATCCTCCTCGAGCCGGCGATTTTGCGCCCGCGCCGGCCGCACGGCCAATGCCATCGGCGTGCGCGTGTAATACCCTCGCGGTATGAATCTGCCCGATTTACGGCAGTTGCGGTATTTCGTGGCGGTCGCCGAGCGGCTGCATTTCGGCCGCGCCGCCGAGGCGCTGCACATCTCGCAGCCTCCGCTGTCGCGCGCCATTCGTGCGCTCGAGGATGAGCTCGGCGTACCGCTCTTCACGCGGACGCGGCGCCGCGTCGAGCTCACGCCGCAGGGCGCGCGCCTGCTGGAGGAGGCGCGGCGCGTGACCAGCCATCTCGAGCGCACGGTGTACGAGCTGCGCGCGATGGCCGCAGGCGGGAATGCGCGCCTGCGCATCGGTTTCGTCTCGCTCGCCGACTACGGCGTGCTGCCGGGCCTGCTCAAGGCCTACAAGAGCGCGCAGCCGGGCGTGCGGCTGGCGCTGCGCGAGATGTTGTCGCCGGATCAGGCGACGGCGCTCGCCGCGGGCGAGCTCGACTTCGGCCTGCTGCTGCCGCCGGTGACCGGCGCGGCGCGCCTCGAGCATCTCGTCGTGCAGCGCGAGCGCTTCGTCGTCGCGCTGCCGGCGAAGCACCGCCTTGCCGCCGGCAGCGGCAAGCTCGCGCTGGCGCAGCTCGCTGGCGAGCCGTTCGTCACCATTCCGCGGCAGATCGCGCCGCGCTTGTACGATATCGTCGCGCAGCTGGCCGCGCAGGCCGGCATGTCCCTCAACATCGCCCAGGAGGCGATCCAGATGCAGACGGTGGTGAGCCTCGTCTCGAGCGGGCTCGGTGCGGCGGTCGTGCCCGCTTCGGTGGCGAATCTCGGGCGCCGCGGCGTGGTCTACCGCGAGCTCGCCGAGCGCCATCCGCGCCTCGACCTCTGGCTCGCCTGGCGCCGCGGCACGCTCGACGCGCCGGGACGCGAATTCGTCGCGCTCGCGCGAAGCCTGGCGCCTTAGCCGTGCTGGTCCATCCGGACATCGATCCGATCGCTTTTTCCGTCGGGCCCCTCGCGGTCCGCTGGTACGGCCTCATGTACCTGCTCGGCTTCGCCGCGGGCTGGTGGCTCGGCCTGCGGCGCATCGGCAAGGGCCTCGCGCCCGTGACGCGCGCGCAGTTCGACGACCTGCTGTTTCTCGCGGTGCTCGGCGTGATTCTCGGCGGGCGCCTGGGCTACGTGCTGTTCTACAAGCCGGGGCACTACGCGAGCCATCCGCTGGAGATCTTCGCCGTGTGGCAGGGAGGCATGTCGTTCCACGGCGGATTGCTTGGCGTGATGCTCGCGATGAGCTTCGCCGCGTGGCGCCATCGCCTCGATTACCTGCGCCTGATGGACTTCGTGGCGCCGCTGGTGCCGCTCGGCATCGCCGCGGGGCGCATGGGCAATTTCATCAACGGCGAGCTCTGGGGCCGCACCACGACGCTGCCGTGGGGGATGCTGTTTCGCAACGCCGGCGACCTGCCGCGCCATCCGTCGCAGCTCTACCAGTTCGCGCTCGAAGGCATTGCGCTCTTCGTGCTGCTGTGGTGGTTCTCGGCGAAGCCGCGCCCGCGCGGGCAGGTGTCCGCGCTTTTCCTCATCGGCTACGGGGCGCTGCGCTTCGTCGCCGAGTTCGCCCGCGAGCCCGACGCCTTCCTCGGTTATCTCGCGCTCGGCCTGACGATGGGTCAGTGGCTGTGCCTGCCGATGATCGCCGGCGGCATTGCCCTGTGGGCATGGAGTCGGCGCTAGACCCGGTCTTCGGCGCCGCCTTCCCGGTGTTCGCGCTCATCGCTTGCGGGGTGCTGGCCGGCCGTTTCCGGCTGATCACGCCCGGCTCGAGCGAGGCGCTGAACCGCTTCGTGTACACGTTTGCGCTGCCGGCGATGCTGTTCGTCGCGGTCTACCGCGGCTCGCTCGACGAGCTCCTTGGCAGCGGCAGCTTTCTGCTCGGTGTGGTGATCGCGACCCTGGGCACAGCCCTCGTTGGCTTCGCGCTGTCGTTCTTCGTCTGGCGCGCGCAGCCGGCGGAAAGCGTGCTGCGCGCACTGAACGCCTCCTTTGCCAATACGGGCTACCTCGGCATTCCGCTCGTCACCGTGGCCTATGGCGAGTCCGCGGGTCTGCCGGCCGCGCTCGCCACAGTCGCCACCAACATCGTGTCCTTTGCCTTGGCGATCGTGTGTCTCGAGCTGCTCGCCAATCCGCGCGGCGGCGGCGCGGCGCGTGCGCTTGCTGGCGTGGCGCGCAGCCCGCTCATCTGGCCGATCGCGCTCGCGGTGCTGCTGGTCGCACTCGAGGTCGAAGTGCCGCTGCCGATCGAGCGTTTCGCCGGGCTGCTCGCAGCGGCCGCCGGCCCCTGTGCGCTCTTCGCCATTGGACTTTTCGTGTCGCAGCTCTCGATCCGCGAAGGCTTGCGCTCGAGCTGGCCGAGCACCGCGCTAAAGCTTGTGCTGCATCCGCTGCTGATGGCCGCGCTCGCGCTTTATGTGCTGCCGATCGATCCGTTCTGGGCGAAGATCGCCATCGTCTGCGCGAGCCTGCCCCTCGGTGCCACGGCTTTCGTGCTGGCGCAGCGCTATCGCCTGCTGGAAGCCGAAACCTCGACCGGCGCGGTGCTGTCCACTGCCGCGTCGGTAGTGACGGTTTGCGCTGTCATGTTCCTGCTGGCCGGTGGCTGAGCGCCGATTCCAGCACGCGAGCAACGTGCAGCGCGTGGCGCCCGGTGCCATCCGCGATCTGATGCCGGCAGCTCGTGCCGTCCGCGACCAGCATGTCGTGCGGCGCGTTGCGGATCGCGGGCAGGAGCGTCATCTCCGCCATCTTCATCGACATTTCCACGTGCTCGGCCTCATAGCCGAAGCTGCCCGCCATGCCGCAGCAACTCGTCTCTATGGTTTTCACCGTCAGCCCGGGAACCATCGCCAGGACTTTTTGTACCGCGGGCATGGCATCGAACGCCTTCTGGTGGCAGTGGCCGTGGAGCAGCACGCCCTGCTTCATCTCCTGGAACTTGAGCCGGCCGGGCTTGCGCGCCAGGAACTCCTCGAACAGGAAAACGTTTTGCATCTCGGCGCTCTTCACGAGCACCGGCAACTCGTCGCGTAGCGTGAAAAGGCAGGAAGGCTCGAGGCCGATGATCGGCAGGCCACGCGCGGCCAGCGGAGCGAGCGCGTCGAGCATGCGCTGGGCTTCGCGCTTCGCCTCGTCGACCATGCCGACCGAGAGAAAAGTGCGCCCGCAGCACAAACCTGTGGGGACTTGCACGCGGTAGCCCGCCGCCTCAAGCACGCTCTTCGCGGCGCGCGCATTCTCCGGCTCGAAATAACGGTTGAAGGTGTCGACGAACAGCACGACGTCGCCTTCCTCAGCACCCGTGTCGCGGAAATAGTCGCGGCGCCAGCGCGGCAGCGGACGCGCCGCGAAGCCGAGCGGCCTTTGCAGCATGCGCGTAGCGACATTCACGAGCGGAGCGAAAGCAGCAGCCAGCGGCGCATAGCGCGGCAGGTAAGCGATGGCGCGGTCGCGTGCGCTGAAGCCGTGCTTGCCGTTGTACTGCGCGAGGAACTCGATCTTCATGCGCGCCATGTCGACGCCGGTCGGGCATTCGCGCTTGCAGCCCTTGCAGGAGACGCAAAGATCGAGCGCTTCCTTCACCGCCTGCTCGCCTTCCGCGCCAAGCTGGCCGGAAAGCGCGAGGCGCAGCGTGTTGGCGCGCCCGCGGGTCAGGTGGATCTCGTCGTGCGTCGCGCGGTACGACGGGCACATAGTCCCGGCGTCGAACTTGCGGCAATGGCCGTTGTTGTTGCACATCTCGACGGCCTTGTCGTAGCCGCCCCATTCGCTCCAATCCAGCGCGGTAGCCGGCACCTCGGTGGCATAGCCCGGCTTGAAGCGAAACAGCGACGCGTCATCCATCTTCGGCGGATCGACGATCTTGCCGGGATTCATCAGGCCGCGCGGGTCGAGCCAGGACTTGATCTCGCCGAGCGCCGCGGTCAGGCGCGGGCCGAAGAAGGGCGCGATC
>DASXRW010000297.1:0-3579 GCA_036506355.1 Burkholderiales bacterium | reverse complement strand
TGGATCGACATCATCGGCGCGCGCATGCGCACGCCGGCGACGCGCGTCTCGAACTCGCGCTCGAAGGCGCCGGCGTAATGCGACACGTCGGTCGAGGTGCCGCCCATGTCGAAGCCGATGATGCGAGCGAAGCCGGCCATCGCCGAGGTGCGCGCCGCGCCGACGATGCCGCCCGCCGGGCCCGAGAGAATGGCATCCTTGCCCTGGAAGCGCCGCGCGTCGGTGAGGCCGCCGTTCGATTGCATGAAGAACAGCCGCACGCCCTCCAGCTCCGCGGCGACCTGGCTCACATACCGCCCGAGGATCGGCGAGAGGTACGCATCGACCACCGTGGTATCGCCGCGGCCGACGAGCTTCATCAGCGGGCTCACCCGGTGCGACACCGAAATCTGCGTGAAGCCCACTTTCTTTGCGAGCTCGGCGACCTGGCGCTCGTGCTCGGTGAACCGGTAGCCGTGCATGAACACGATGGCGACCGAGCGGAAGCCTTCGGCGAACGCCGCGTGCAGATCGGCCCGCGCTTTTTCGACGTTGAGCGGGAGCACCATTTCACCGCGGGCGCCGACGCGCTCCTCCACCTCCATGACCTTCGCGTAGAGCATCTCGGGCAGCACGATGTGGCGGTCGAATAGCCGCGGCCGGTTCTGATAGGCGATGCGCAAGGCATCGCGGAAGCCCCGCGTGATGAAGAGCACGGTCGGATCGCCCTTGCGCTCGAGGAGCGCGTTGGTCGCGACCGTGGTGCCCATCTTGACGGCCTCGATATCGCCGCCCGGGATCGGCGCGCCATCGGCCACGCCTAGCAGGTGCCGGATGCCCGCCAGCGCGGCATCGCGGTATCGCTCCGGGTTCTCCGACAGGAGCTTATGCGTGATGATCGCCCCATCCGGCCGGCGCGCGACGACGTCGGTGAACGTGCCGCCGCGATCGATCCAGAACTGCCAGCCGCTCACGCGAGATATTTCCTGAGCTGCGAGACCGCCCGCATGGTGAGCGCGATGCGCGCGGCGTCGAGCGGCATGGCCTGCGACGAGAGCTTGGCGATGACGAGCTCGTTCCGGCGGTCGATAAAGAGGTTCTGGCCGTGGATGCCGACGCCGAAGATGAGGGGTGCTTCGCCCTCGAGCACGTACCACTGGCTGCGATATTTGATCGGCATGCCGGGGAAATAGGCGACGAAGCTGCCCGCGTCCCACGCCCTGCGGTCGCCTTTGCTCTCGATGTCCTCGATCCATGGCGACGGGTGCTCGATCATCCATTGCCCGACGCGCGCGAGGTCGCGCGCGGTGACGCACATGCCGCCGGCGCAGCGCGGCGCGCCGAAGCGGTCGACCGTAATATAGGCGCTGCGCTCCGCGCCGATCGGCTTCCACAGGAGCTCGCTCATCAGGTCGGCGTAGCGCCGGCCCGTGGCGCGCTCGATCACCCAGCCGAGAAGATCGCTGTTGGTGGAGATGTAATGGAACCGCCCACCGTGTGGGCCATCGCACTCTGTCAGCACCTGATAGAAGGAATGCAGGTCGCCCGGCGCATCGCCCGGGCCAAGCGGATTCCAGCCGGTGGCCTTGCGGTATTCGACGATGGTGCCCGAGGTGGCGAGATAGTCCTCCTCGAACGCCACGCCGGTGCGCATATCCAGGAGATGCCGGAGGGTGGCGTCCTTATAGGCGGTGCTCTTCAGCTCCGGAAGTACGTCCAGCACCGGGCGCTCGGGCTCGATACCCAGCCGGCCGAAGAGCAGGCCCATCATCGACTTCGATACCGACATCAGGATGTGCGGCGTCGCGAACGTCATGCCGTTCGCATAGTGCTCGGCGATGAGGCGCCCGCGCTGCAGGATCACCAACGCATCGGTTTGCGTCTCGGCCAGAGACTGGGCGAGCGTGAGCGGCTCGCCGCTGTCGGGCTCGATGCGCACGTCGAGCTCGCGCGGGCGATGCTCGAGCTCGCGCACGCGGCGCGGATCATTCGGGATGTCGGCGCTGGGGATGAGCTCGCGCACGTGCTGGAAGGCCCAGCGATTGAAAGGCGCACTGCGCCAGTTGGCGAGCGTCGCAGGAGAAATGAGCTGCGTGTTCATTAGAATCCAATGCTAGCTTGAATAACAACGAGACTTCGGCGGCGCTCACGCTGCTGCTCGGCATCCTGATCGCGCTTTCCGCGCTCGGCACCGATCTCTACGTGCCCGCGCTGCCCGACGTGGCGGGCTCGTTCGCCTCGCCGGTGAGCGCGGTGCAGCTCACCCTCACGACGTTTTTCCTCGGCCTCGCGCTCGGCCAGCTCATCTGGGGCCCGCTCTCCGACCGCTACGGCCGCCGGCCGGTGTTGCTCGCTGCGCTCGGGCTGATGCTCGCGGTGACCGCCGCGGCGCCCTTCATGCCGTCGATCGGCGCGCTCGTCGCGGCGCGGCTCGCGCAGGGGCTCGGCATGTCGGGCGGCGTGGTCGTCGCGCGCTCGATCGTGCGCGACCTGCACGCGCACGAGCAGGCCGCCCGCTTGCTCGCGCGCATGATGATCGTGTTCAGCATCGTGCCGATCGCAGCGCCGGTCTCGGGCGCGCTACTCACCGCGCACGCCGGCTGGCGCGCGATCTTCTGGACCTACACGCTGATTGCCGCCGGACTGCTGGTCGCCGTCGCCGCCGGCCTGCGCGAGACCGCGCCCGCCGAGCGGCGCTCGGCGCATCCGGCGCAGATCGCGCGCGGCCTGGGCGCCATCCTGTGCGACCGGCGCTTCCAGGGACCGCTGTTGGTGTTTCTCTCGTGCCAGATGGGGATCCTCGCCTGGGTGGCGAGCTCGGCATTCACCCTTGCGCAGATGGGCGTGGCGGTCGACGCGTATGGCTGGATGTTCGCCGGCGTGATGCTCGGCCAGATCACCGGCGCCTGGGTGGCGAGCCGCTTCGTGCTGCGCTTAGGCAGCGCACGGCTCATGCGTGGCGGCAGCTGGCTGGTGCTCGGCGGCGGGCTGGCGGTCGCGGCATTCGCCTGGACCGGCGCCGAGCACTGGCTCGCGCTGGTCGCGCCTTTCGCCGTGCTCCTTTTCGGCACCGCGCTCATCCTGCCGAACGCCACCGCGCTCGCGCTCTCGCCGTTCCCGCAGGCCGCCGGCGCTGCGTCGTCGCTGATCGGCGCGGTCGGCTTCACCGCCGGCGCAGCGCTCAGCGCGCTGCTCGGCGCGCTCTTCGACGGCACCGCGCGCCCGATGGCAACCGCCGCGGCGCTTGCCGGCCTCGCCGCCTTCGCCTTCGAACGGATGCTCGCGCGTGGAAAGCGTTGACGCCGTCGTCGTCGGCGCCGGCGTCGTCGGCCTCGCGGTCGCGCGCGAGCTGGCGATGGCCGGGCGCGAGGTCATCATCCTGGACGCGGAAGACGCGATCGGCACCCACACCAGCTCGCGCAACTCCGAGGTGATCCACGCCGGCATCTACTACCCGAAGGGGTCGCTCAAAGCCCGGAGCTGCGTCGAGGGCAGGCGCCTGCTCTATGAGTACTGCGCGACGCACGGCGTGCCGCACCGGCGCTGCGGCAAGCTCATCGTCGCCACGAACCCCAATCAATTAAAGGAATTGGAAAACAT
>DASXRW010000296.1:0-4808 GCA_036506355.1 Burkholderiales bacterium | reverse complement strand
ATGCTTGAGCTCCTTCGAGAGGAAAAGGTCGGCAGCATTCTTCTCCTGCACGGCAATGCGCACGCCGGCGCGGTCCACCTCCGACACGTCGCGCAGCTCGGATTGCGCCGGGACGAGATAGGTCACCTCGACCTCCATATACGGCGCGGTGAACTCAACCTCAGCCGCGCGCGCCGGATCCACGGCGAGAAAAGCGACATCCCAAGCGCCGCTTTTTACCCCGGCCATCAGCCCAGCCACGGTGTCGTAGCCGATGAGCTCGACAGGCACGCCGAGCCGTCGGCCCAGCTCGCGGCTGATATCCACCGTTACGCCGCGCAATTCGCCGCTCTGCGGATCCCTTACAGCGAGCACCGCGTTGCCGTAGTTGATCGCCGCGCGCAATTTTCCGGACGGACTGAGTTCGCTCAGCGCCGCAGGTTGCGTCGCACACGACATCAGCAGCAACACGCCGACGACCGTGAGCCCATTCCTCATGAAACAACGCTTACTGCCCATCATGGTGGCCGGCGGGAGGGCGCTCGCGTGCGTATTCCACCGCATCGAATTGGTAGACCGGCTGCACTGTCGAGCTCGCCCTCTTGTTGGGCACCGGCAAACGGCTGCCGGTCCGATACTCCGATTCCCACCGCGAAGGCGGCGCGAAGGTCGGCTCTGGTGGCGTCGTGCTTACCGGTTCATCCGTAGCGCAGCCGTATATGCTGCTCGACGCAAGGACGGTGAAAAAAAGCAGAGATCGCATGATGGAATCACCTTGGACGTTAAAGTTCGGCGGTGGCGAGGCTACCCTCGAAACAATCGATTCCGCTACCGCAACTCGTCAGCGCGGCAATCGCCGCGCTCACGAGCGGCAGCATGGTCGCGGATCTGGTCCCGCGCGAACGCTCGGCACTCATCGTCGCCCCCTGCGGCATGCGCCGCTTGTGTGCTATGGCGGGGCGACTCTCGGCTGGGGGCGTCGGCCGGTCAATGGATTGCGGCTGGAATGTTGCCGGAATGATTCCGTACAGCTAATTGCTTGGAACGGAAGCGCTTTTAAATCCCCAGAACGGAAATGAATGCCCGGTCCGCGGCCTTATACTGGTGACCCAACAGGGAACTGCCGGTGCCTACAAGCGCCCAATCGCCCAGCCGGCTCCGATTCGAAAGCCTTGAGCTTGACCTCGGCTCGGGTGAAGTGTGGAAGCAGGGCACGCGGGTGCGGCTGCAGGAGCAGCCGTTCCAGGTGCTGCGGGTGTTACTGGAGCGCCGCGGCGAGATCGTCACCCGCGAAGAGCTGAAGCAGAAGCTGTGGCCCGGCAACACCATCGTGGATTTCGACGATGGCTTGAATACCGCGGTCAAAAAGATCCGTGATCTGCTCGGCGATTCGGCCGAGCGCCCGCGCTACATCGAGACGATCCCGCGGCGCGGCTATCGGTTCATTCACGCGCAAGAACCGCAACAAGGCGCGCAGCGGCCCGTTGTGGAGCCGCGCAAAAAGCTCCTGGGCGCAATCGCCGCGATGCGGCGGCCGTGGCTCTACCTTGCGCTGACGCTCGTGATCGCAGCATGCGCATCGTATTGGCTCCATTGGCGAGCTAACGTGGGATCGGTGCAGGCCATCGCCGTTCTGCCGCTGGAAAATCTTTCCGGCGATCCTTCTCAGGAATATTTTGCTGCCGGTCTCACGGACGCACTGACCACCGAGATCGCGCGCACCGTGGGCAGCTCGGTGCGGGTGATTTCGCGCATCTCCGCGCAGAAATACAAGCACAAGCCCCTCGCGCAGATCGCGCAGGAGCTGGACGTGGATGCGGTGATCGAAGGTTCCGTCACGCGCGCCGGCAACCGCGCGCGCATCAGCGCCCAGCTCATCAATGCCCGGGCGGACAGACATCTGTGGGCCGCCAGTTACGATCGCGATCTGCACGACATGCTCAGCTTGCAGCGCGAGATCGCCGCGGCCATCGCCCGGCAGGTGCAGATCCGAGTCAGCCCGCAGGTGCAAGCCCGATTGGCCGCCAGCGTTGCAATAGACCCCGAGGCGTACGACTTGTACCAGCGCGGGCGCTATCGCGCTTTCAGCAACAACCCGCAAGAGCTGACGGACGCGGCCGGTTTCCTGGAACAAGCTGTGCGACTCGAACCGAACCTGGCACCTGCCTATGCTGTCCTGGCGCGAGCATATTCAACGCAGACATTCCTCGTGCAGCCGCAGGCGCAGGCGCTTGAAGCGAAGGCCGTCGACGCGGTGAATCGTGCGCTGAGGCTCGATCCCGACCTGGCGGAGGCGTATTTCGCGCGCGGCATCATTCAGTGGACGCACCGCAATGGCTTTCCGCATGAGCGCGCCATCGTCGACATCAAGCGTGCCATAGAGCTCGATCCGAGCTTCGCGGAGGCGCATCATTGGTTGGGCGTGGTGTTCGCTCACGTTGGCCTGCACGAAAAGGCCGAACAGGAACTGCGCAGCGCGCTGCAGTTGGAACCCACGAACATCGGCATCCGCTATCGCATTGCCGTCAACCTGCTGCGTCAAGGCAAGGCGCAGGAAGCCGTCGCGGGCCTGGAGGCTACGCGCACGTATGCGCCCGCGCTATCGACCTATTGGCTAGGGGAGGCGCTTTTTCAGCTCGGCCGCAAGCAAGAGGCGGCGGCCCTGATCGGCGATTACCTGCGCGAGAATCCGCGCGACGAGGGCGGCGTCGGCAATGCCATGCAGGCTTTGCTCCATGCCGATGCCGGCCAGGCCGCGCTTGCCGAGCGCAGCATCCGAGCCGCCATCCGCCAGGGCAAGGACTTCGGGCATTTCCATCATGCGGCCTACACGATCGGCGCCGCGTATGCCCTGATGCAACGGCCGCAAGAGGCGGTGCGCTGGCTGCGCGCCGCTGCCGACGATGGCTTTCCCTGTTATCCGTTGTTTGAGCGCGATGCCAGCCTCGACGGGTTGCGCACGGATGCCGCTTTTCTGCGATTGATGACCGAGCTCAAGAAGCGGTGGGAGCATTACCAAACGATCTCGTGAGACGGAGAACCATGAGCGCCATTACCCAGACGCAAATCGACCAGCAAGTCTTCTCGCTTTACGACGAGTATTGCCACGGCCGCATCGACCGCCGCGAGTTTCTCAAGCGTGCCGGCGCGCTCGGTGCGCTGGGGCTCGCCATCTCGCTGCTCCCGGATTACGCACGGGCGCAGACCATCTCGTTCACCGACGAGCGCATCAAAGGCCAGTACGTCAGCTATTCCTCGCCCGGCGGCAACGCCGCGAACATGCGCGGCTACCTGGTGCAGCCGAAAGGGTCGGGACCATTCCCGACGGTGCTGGTGGTGCACGAGAACCGCGGGCTCAATCCGTACATCGAGGACGTAGCGCGCCGCGCTGCGGTCGAAGGCTATCTCGCGCTCGCACCCGATGGCCTCGCACCGATGGGCGGCTATCCCGGCAACGACGACGACGGGCGCGACATGCAGGCGAAGCTCGATCAGGCGAAGCTGCGCGCGGACATGCTCAATGGCGCGCGGTTTTTGAAGAGCCATAAATTGTCCAGCGGCAAGCTCGGCGTCACCGGCTTCTGCTGGGGCGGCGGCACCACCAACTGGCTCGCCACCGCGCTCGGCGCGGACATGCACGCCGGCGCGCCGTTCTATGGCGCGGCGGCCGAGACCGCGTCGGTGCCGAAGATCAAGAGCGCGCTGCTCATCCACTATGCCGAGAACGATCCGCGCATCAACGAGATGTGGCCGTCCTATGAGCAGGCGCTGAAGGGCGCCGGGGTGCGCTACGAGGCGCACATCTATCCCGGCACGCAGCACGGCTTCCACAACAACTCGACGCCGCGCTACAACGAATCCGCCGCGAAGCTGGCGTGGGATCGCACGGTCGCATTCTTCAAGAGGCATCTCGCCTAGCCGTTACATGTAACGGTAACGAATCTTTGCGTAGCTAAGCTGGCTTTGCCGAGCTCGGGGTCAGATCTTGCATCAACGCGTCGTGCCGCAATTCAACACCTGACCCCTACGTAGCCCAGTTGCGTGCGCGCCTCACCGCTTCGCGCCAGCGCGCCATCTTCGCTTCGGCCTCGCCGCGCGGCATGCGCGGCTCGAAGCGTTTCTCCACCTGCCAGTGCGAGGCGAGCTCCTCGCGCGATTTCCACAAATCGACCGTGAGCCCGGCGAGATAGGCGGCGCCGAGCGCGGTGGTCTCCAGCACTTTCGGCCGCACCACCGGCACGCCGAGGAGATCGGCCTGGAACTGCATCAGCAGGTCGTTCGCAGACGCGCCGCCATCGACCCGCAGCTCGGTGAGGCGCTCGCCGGCATCCTTCTGCATCGCTTCCAGGAGCTCGGCGCTCTGGAAGGCAATCGACTCGAGCGCCGCGCGCGCGATATGCGCTTTGGACGTCCCGCGCGTCAGGCCGACCATCGCGCCGCGTGCATGAGCGTCCCAATAGGGCGCTCCGAGACCGGTGAAAGCGGGCACCAGGAATACGTCGCCGGAATCGAGGCAACTCGCGGCGAGCTTCTCGATTTCATGTGACGAGGAAAAAAACTGCAGCTCATCGCGCAGCCACTGCACCACCGCGCCGCCGATGAAGACGCTGCCTTCGAGGGCGAACTCCTTGCCGCGCACCTGGGCGCAGGAGGTGGCGACGAGGCCGTTCTTCGACTGCACCACGCGCTCGCCGGTATGGAGCAGCATGAAGCAGCCGGTGCCGTAGGTGTTCTTCGCCATGCCGGGCTTGTGGCAGGCCTGGCCGAAGAGCGCGGCCTGCTGGTCGCCGGCGATGCCGCCGATGATCAGCGGCTCGCCGAGCACGCTC